>DAOWJU010000016.1 GCA_030640215.1 Desulfuromonadales bacterium | reverse complement strand
CCCGGTTTTCTCCAGAGCCGCTTGCGCCTGCTCGGCTGGATTGTTGATGCCGGCAAACTCAAGGGGAAGGGCGACATTTTCCAGGGCTGTCATGGTCGGCACGAGATGGAATGATTGAAAAACAATACCGATATGCTCACGGCGGAATCTGGCCAGATCATCTTCATTGAGCGTAGTCAGATCAACACCCGCAACCCTGATTCGGCCGGAAGTAGGCTGTTCAAGACCCGAGAGAGCCATCAATAGAGTCGTTTTGCCAGCCCCTGATGGACCAACGATGCTGATGGTTTCGCCGCGGGCAACGGCCAGGTCAACCCCTCGCAAGATATTGACCGGTCCTGCGCCACCGACTAAACTGAGATGAAGATCAGCAATATCAATCATAGGATCGGACATGTCTTTATCCTTTTTATACAGATCGTTCTTGATGTTTCTGTTTGTTGCTGTGCCAACGTTTGCCAATCCGTTGTTGCCAGACCCGTTGTTGCCAGACCCGTTGTCGCCAGACCCGTTGTCGCCAGACCCGTTTGTCGTTCTCGTGTTGGGAGACAGCCTGACCGCTGGTTACGGACTCGAACAGGACGAGTCATTCCCGGTGCAGCTCGAAGTGCGACTGCGGTCGGCCGGGTACGATGTGAATGTCATCAATGCCGGAGTCTCGGGCGATACGACCGCCGGTGGTTTGGCCCGTATTGAGTGGGCTCTTGCCGATCAGCCCGATATTGTGATTGTAGCACTTGGTGCCAATGATGCTTTACGCGGTCTTGACCCGACCCAAAGCTATAAAAATCTTGACGCTCTCCTCACCCGACTCAGTACGGCCGAATGTCGCATTATCCTGGCTGGCATGCTGGCTCCACGCAACCTTGGTCCAGAATATTCTGCCAGGTTTGACCAGATCTACCCCGACCTTGCCCAGCGATTCAACCTGTTGTTTTACCCGTTTTTTCTCGAGGGCGTTGCTATGGATCCAAGACTGAATCAAGCTGATGGGATCCACCCTAATCTTACTGGCGTGCGGGTAATCGTCGCCGGCATTCAACCTCTGGTTATCACTGCACTCGATGAAGTGAGAGTCTCAGCGCGTGTCAAATGACACGCGTTTCTCATGAATATTCCGTCGCTCTTCAAGAAGCCGGTAAGCCAGGTAATATTTGTAAATATTGCTGACGTATTGGGTTGTTTCACGGCCAATGGTCGCTGCTGCGGCATGTTCAACATTGTTGAACCAGATGTCTGGGTCCAATCCCATACCCACGGCTTTTTTTCTCATCTTACTCAGGTTCCTCGGCCCGGCGTTGTAAGCGGCAAGGCACAACAGCAGCTTGTCTGTCTCGCCAATTTCCGGGTCATCCAGATAAATGTCAAGCAGGTGGCGCATGTACTTGGCTCCGGCGTTGATGTTCTTCTCTACATCCTTCTCTATCCCTTCGATGCCGACTGCTTTGCTGGCCGCAGTGCTTGGCAATACCTGCATGATGCCAACCGCGCCAGCGTGACTGCGGGCTGCCTGGTTTAAACGTGACTCCTGATAGCCTTGGGCCATGAGTAACTGGTAATCAAGATCGTAAATCTCGGCAGCGGATTTGAATAATCTGGCCAGCTCGTCGAATTTGGCCAACTCATCACTATCGGTTGCGTTCTGAACGTACTTGGTAGAGCCAAGATAGCGCTTCAACATTATGTTCGCCAATCCCTTGCGACGGCCTTCGCTCTGTCCGAAATCGTTCAGCTCGGCGGCGAGTAACGGGCTGTTCTTACGGATAGCCCAACCAATTCTTCCACCCTGATTGATAGCAAGGTCCTCGCGCAATACAATCCCGTCAAAGAATTGTATCCAGAACTTTGCTTTATGGTCGTCGACGATTGCCAGGGGCAGCAGGCCAGCGTTGACCATCTCCAGAAGATCTTCATCTTCGAGGACTTCATCGGCAGGACGAATATCCAGATCAAAACCATTTTCTGCTAGCCCGATGAGATGTTCGTAGTAACTGCTGGATCTGCGTACATAGATGGGGACATCTGCAAGGTTATCGAGTCTTTCAATCTCAGGTGCAGACGGGCCAGTGACGACAATTTCAGAAACAGCTCTGAAACCGATATCTGTGAAATCAACAAGTTTCAAGCGGGCAGGGGTGATCGTCAGGTTGCCAGCGGCAATATCACCATAGCCATCAAGCAGATCCTGTAGTAGATGCTCACGTGCCGTGGGAATAAAAATAACTCTTATCGGCAGAGCTTTGTTGCCATGTTTTAGATTAAATCGTTTCTCCAGCTCCCTGCCAGTGTCGTGAACGACGCCTCGCACCTGGCCCTTGTCGAGAAAATAGAGTGTTTTGCTATAAGGTACAAGAATGCGGACCAGACGCCGTTTGTACATATCATCCAGATCTCCTGCCCAGGTTTTGGGAACCGGCAGAGTAATGGACACTTCACTTATTCTTTGATCTTCTGAAGTGGGTGAGGCCGTATCGCTATCGAATACAGCCCAGGTCAAGATTGTCGCGGCAAAAACAACGGCCATTACAGCAAGGTATGTTTTTTTGAATTTCATCTATACAACTTACCACCTTTTGCTGTCTGGAGAAGATCTGAATATGTTGATTGATGTTGTTGGAACGAATATTGCTTTCCGAATATATGGTTTGTTAAATCATTTAACTGTCTGAGGATAAAATTATGAAAGAATGCAAGCATCTGCCAAAATGTGAATTTGTTTTACGCTACGTTGCCCAGGTCAAACCGCACTGGGATGATTTTGTAAGTCTCTATTGTCGTGGGGATTTTCAGGATGTCTGTAAAAGACTGGAGCAGTACAAGGAGCACGGAAGTCAACCAGACTCAAATCTGATGCCAACCGGACGCCGGGTTCCTGGTATCGTGGATAGCGAATAGTTGATTCGTCTGATGACGGAACTTTCTGTGTGAAATAACGGCGGGTCGGCTCTGATATCGCTTTCCGACTCACAGTTACTGTAGGTAAGCCTCGGTCACATAGCGACGCATCATGACATGTGTGTTGAAATAATAAGCATTTTTGCCAATCGCGTTTTTTGTCAGCTTGATCCAGCCTGCGCGGTCATTGTAATAGAGGGGGATAATCGTTTCTTCCAGCTTTTTGTAAAGATCTTTGACGTCTTCGTCAGAATTGTTGACGGTCGCTGTTGTTTCCGTTGGCGGCGGACCGATTGACCAGCCGGTCACTCCTTCGATGTGACCTTCAATCCACCAGCCATCCAGTACACTGAAATTTGGTACGCCGTTCAGCGCTGCCTTCATGCCGCTGGTCCCCGAGGCTTCGAGCGGACGCAAGGGATTATTCAGCCAGACATCTACACCGGGGATCAGGCGGCTCGCCAGTTCCATGTCGTAGTTCGGAAGGTACACAATCTTCAACTTGTCGCCAAAAAAATCAGCCTGCTGGAGAATCTGCAGAATCATTTCCTTGCCATAATCGTCGTGCGGGTGTGCCTTGCCAGAAAAGACCAGCTGTAACTTGCCAGCGCCTATCTTTAGTAATCTCTGTGGGTCTGTGAAGATCATATTGGCCCGTTTGTACGCTGTTGCACGTCGGGCAAAGCCGATGGTGAGGACTTCCGGGTCGAGTCTTGTTCCGGTCTTTTCCTCAATATACTGGAATAGATAGGCCTTGGCTCCGGCGTGGGCGTCATAAATCTCCTGATCCGGGATGTTATCAACCCTGACCAGCAGTTCCGGTTCGTTCGCCCAGCCTGGCAAGTACTTGTCATAAAGAGTTATCAAATATGGCGATGCCCAGGTGAACGGATGAATGCCGTTGGTGATGGCATGAACTTCAAAGCCAGGAAAGAGGGCCTGTGAGACATCACCATGTTTCTTGGCAACACCGTTGACGAAATGTGACATGTTCAGGGCCAACGTGGTCATGTTGAGCTCATCTTCGCCGCCAAGTTCTTTAAGCAGCTTCAAGGGGATCACGTCCCCCATGATGCGCTCTACCAGGTCGTAAGGAAAACGGTCATGGCCAGCCTCCACCGGTGTGTGGGTGGTAAAGATACACACACTCCGGACCCAGGACGTGTCCCACGAGTCGTGTTCATCCCATGTGTCTTCTACGGGGCGGTGGTGGTTGTTGAGCAGCTCCAGGGTCAGCAGGCTGGCGTGCCCTTCGTTCAGATGGTATTTGCGAAGTTGAAAACCAAGTATCTGCAACAAACGCGCGCCGCCGATGCCAAGCACGATCTCCTGCTTCAACCGATAGTCCTCGCCGCCGCCGTAGAGATGGTCGGTAATCTTTCGATCTTCTGGAAGGTTGCCCGGTATATCGGTGTCAAGGAAGAGAACAGGCAGTTCGCCTCCGGTCGGACTTTTGACCTGGTACATCCAGGCTTGTACCTTGACGTCGCGATTCTCAATGGTAACCAGAGCCTTACCGGGCAGTAGTTCAAGTAAATCCTCAGGCTTCCAGTCGACAGAACTTTCTTGTTGCCAGCCTTCGGCATTGAACGTCTGACGGAAGTACCCCTTACGACTGATCAGGGTGACAGCTACAAGGGGAAGCTTCAGGTCGGCAGCGCTCCTGATTGTGTCGCCAGCGAGTATGCCAAGTCCGCCGCTGTAGGTGGGGATCTCGGTCATCAAGCCGATTTCCATGGAAAAATAGGCGATCCGCGGAATCTCGGTATACCGTCTCCAGTCGCTCACTCAGTTAACCTCGAAATTTAAGGATTCTCATCTCTCAATCAAATCACCCTCAATCCCTCTTTGGAAAAGGGGGTCTGGTACTGTGGGCACATCAGTAAGAACCTAACCGGACACTACTGGCTTTCATCGTGAATAATAACACATTAAAGTTCTGTTTCACGGCCTGCTCGGCTTGGTGGATATGCCCTTGTTAAGTAAGGAAAAGCTTGCAAAATTGTTCAATCTATGGAAATAAATACCTTTTTCCGCTTTGTAACGTGAAGTTTTTTCGGGGGATGGCCAATCAATGTACGAATCTTTTTTCGCTTTAAAAGAAAAACCTTTTTCATTGACCCCGAATCCTCGCTTTCTCTTCCTGAGTAAAACCCATAACGAAGTTTACGCACACCTGATTTATGGGATCGAAAGTCGGGCTGGTTTTGTTGAGGTGACTGGTGAGGTCGGCACGGGCAAGACTACAATTCTCCGTACCCTGCTTTCTCACCTGGACGAAAACAAATATCGGGTTGCGTTCATTTTCAACCCCAAGCTGACCGCCTTTGAGCTCCTGCGTAATATCAACCGGGAATTCGGTGTTGCCGACGATGGACTCAGCAGTCCTGACCTGATTCACGCCCTCAACGAATTTCTCCTGACTGAAAACCAGGCGGGGAGAACCCCCATCCTGGTCATTGATGAAGCCCAAAACCTCTCTGGTGAAGTCCTTGAGCAGATACGTCTTCTCTCGAATCTGGAGACAGAAGAAGACAAACTGATCCAGATCATCCTGGTTGGCCAACCGGAATTACGACATCATTTATGTGATCATAGTCTGCGACAGCTTAATCAGCGCATTGCCGTGCGCTATCAATTGCGTCCTTTGAACCGTGAAGAGACCAGCTCATATATCCTGCACCGTTTGAATATAGCCGGGCGTCCTGATGGTAATGTTTTTTCCTCTCAGGCCCTCCGTCGTGTATTTCAATGCTCCGGGGGGATACCTCGAAGAACGAACCTGATCTGTGATCGCGCGCTCTTAACAGCCTATTCTGAAGAACGCGGAATTGTCTCACGACGCGATGTCAAACAGGCTGTGGCTGAGCTGGCTGGAATGGGGGAGGGTGCCTCAGGATCTGGTCAACTACCATGGAGAACGATGGCTGCGCTAGCAGTAACCCTGTTGGTTTTAGCCGCAGGAGTCTTCTGGTTGAGTCCCTTTGCTGATCAAACTGTAGAGATGGCTGTTGTACAAACGGAAAAAGCAGTGTCGCCAGTCGCTGGTCAATCCGCCATGGGTCAAACCACCATGGGTCAAACAAACGCTGGTCAATCCGCCGAGGGCAAATCCGCCGTGGGCCAGCAGACCTCTTCTCAGGAAGCTCCTTCAGTCTCTGTTCCTCCTGCTGTTGATAGCTTGCTTGCAAGCTGTAATGCTGTTTTCTCACTCTGGGGAACTCCCCTGCTGAGTAGTGACACCCGCTCTGCCAGCTTCGATTTTGATCGCGAATTTGGTGCACGTGGATTTAAGCTTGCCCATCTCGCGGGCACTTTTGGTGATTTGCGTAAATTCAACGTACCGCTTCTTTTGCCCTTATCCGAAAAGCAGGGTGGCGGCTATCTGGCTGTTCTTGAGCAGGCCGCTCCTGACAAATGGAAAGTTGCACCGGCTTATCAGGGGCGTGAGGTGCTGAGCACGACTGATCTTGAGGGTCTCGGCGTACATATGGCTCTTTTACCCTGGGTCGACTTTGCTTCGATCAGCTACGTGGCTGTGCCGGGCGTGCGTGGTGAGAGTGTTCGCAGACTGCAATTTTTACTTGGCTTGGCAGGTTGTACAGACGTCCCGACCAGCGGTCGCTACGATGCATCCAGCATCAAATGTACCAAGACGTTTCAGCGTAAACACGATTTGGTCGTAGATGGTCTGGTCGGTCCACGCACCCTTATCCTGCTCTACCAGGTAGCCGGTGCTTACAATATGCCCCGGCTCTTCTAAAGCGTAACCTATTGATTGTCTGACAAAAGGCCGGGAACAGTTCACATGAGTTCTATACTTAAAGCCCTGAGGAAAATTGGCGAAGAAAAACGAGTTGATCAGCATGCTGCCCCTGATTTGCGTTTAGATCAGGGACTTACTCCTGTTAAGTCAAAGCCGTATCTGCCCTTGTTGATCGGTATTGCCCTTGGTGCTGTGGTCATAGCCCCGCTTTTCCTGTTAGCTTCAAAAGAGAGTGCGCCCTTTGCAAAAGATCATCCTGTCGTAAAAATTCCACCCGTCTCAAAAGCTCAACCTGTCGCAACACCGGTAGAAACCGTATTTGTCGAAACAAAAGTAGTTGCGTCGGTTGCTACTGTCAGCGTTTCTCCACAAGCCAAGATCGCCGATCAAAGTCGCAAAAGTCCGACTGACGCCACCAAGACGTCTGTTGTAAGCTTGCAGCAAGAACCAGTCACCATCCCAGAGCGTGACAAGAAAGTTACGTCAAAGCCTTTCTCCATGGCTCCTGAAAAAATACAGAGTGTTGCTAAAATTCCAATGACTGTCGAGAAAACTTCAGAGCCCATTCAAAAGCCAGTAAAGATCGCAGTTGTTGAGGCTGCGCTGACGGCGTCCTCTGTGCTTCCCGAAGGGGTCTCTTTGGTTGTCACAGAAATCTACCACAATGAAGATAGTGCTAACAGCATGGCCGTGGTAAACGATCTTCCGGTAATGTTAGGTACTCATGTCGACTCTGCTATCGTCGTTGCAATTCGACCCGATAGTGTTCTTTTCAAGATTGACGAGAATAGTTATGTGGTGACTCCGTCCAATCCATAGTTTGTTCGCTTTGGCCCCTTCTTTATTAGCTCTTACTTTTTACTTTTCTCTTTTCCCTTTTCTCTTCTGATACATCGTCGAATAATCCCCATTTTCCTGTAGAATATTCTACTGTTCCGGCTTCTCTTCTCTTTTATTCTTTTATATACCCATAAATAACAGCTACTTATCCTTATGGCACGGTCCGTGTACTGTTATTGATGAAATTTTGTAATGGTATTGATGAAATTTTGTATTTAAGGATAAAGATATGATTTGTAGATCGCTATTTCTAAAGAGTAAACGGGTTGTCAAGATCCTGTTTGCCGCGCTGTGTCTGCTTGTCGGGTTGTGCCTGTTGGCCAGCCCACTCTATGCAGAAGATCTTGATCAACTGGTCAACGAGGCCTTATTGAACAACTCTGACCTGGCAGTGGCTAAAGCCCGCTGGGAGCAATCCACATACAAGTCACCACAGGTCGGAAGCCTAAAGGACCCGGTTCTTTCCTTAGCTCTGTCCAATTACCCCAACGACAACTTTGCAAGTGATGAGACGGCAATGACCGGCAATGAGGTTAAGCTGGCACAAGCGTTTCCGTTCCCGGGCAAACTGGCGAATCGCTCTGCTCTCGCCAATGAGCAGGCCCGCTGGTTTGAGGCGGTTTACCAGGACAAGCATTTTCAGGTTGCCCGCAAGGTAAAAGATGCCTGGTATCGCCTATATTCCAAGGAACGGGCGATTGCCGTCACTGAACGCAATCTGACTCTGGTTAATGACATCATCCGTCTCACAGAAGTTCGCTATGAGACCGGCTTGGGGTTGCAGCAGGATGTACTTAAAGCCCATGTGCAAAGATCCCGACTCATGGAGCGTTTAATGACTTTGCGCCAACAGCGTTCTGTTGTGCAGTCTGAGCTGAATCGTTTGTTGAACCGTCCATCTGGCGGGACTTATGACTCTCCAGAAGAGCTTGAACTGGTTGCCATTGAGAAGAGCCTGGAAGCTTTCCAGCTGGCCAGCACTGAAAATCGGCCCCTGAACTCTGCTTATCAGTCCTTGATCAAACGTTATCGCTTTCAACAGAAACTGGCGGAGCTCGATGATTATCCTGATATGACGCTCTGGGCCAGTTGGCGCTTCCGTGACAACGATCTGGCCGATGGCGGCACCGATTTCGTCAGTGCTGGTGTCAGCTTCACTCTGCCGATCTACCGGGAAAAGAGGCGGGCGGCGGCATCGGAAGCGGCGGCAGCTATACGTATGGCCGAGCGCCAGTCAGATGATTTTCGAAACAGCGTCACAGAGTCTATTCAGAATGCCTACGCCCGCATGGAGGAAACTCATCAGCAAGCCGAACTCTACAAGAAGGGGATCATTCCCCAGACCAGCCAGAGCTTCCAGGCCGCTCTTGGTTCTTACCAGGTCGGCAAGGTTGCCTTTATCAGCCTGCTTGATGCCCTGATGACAACCTATCAAGCCGAGATGGAGTATTACCGTATCAGTTCTGAATATATGCGCAGTCTGGCCTGGTTGGAGGCTGAGTCAACGCTGCCTCTTATTGGATCGCCGTTAACGTTTACTGAATAGAACTCATTTAAATTGACCGAACAAGCTTTCATGCACCGGTACTCGAGGACAATATGAGCACAAAAAAACGTTCAATCTTCATCATTGCCCTGGTCGGCATCGCCGCCAGCCTGGCTCTAAGCCTGGTCGCAACCGGCACCAGCAACAGCAATCTGGACACTGTTGCCAAATTGGCAGCACCGGATTCCGCTGAGGCTGCCGAGCCAGCGGCCCAGCAATATACCTGCGGTATGCATCCCATGATTATTGTCGATGAGCCCGGACTTTGCCCCATCTGTAATATGGATCTGCTGCCTTTAAAATCAGGGGGTACAGAAACTTCATCCACGCCAGCCGGTGAGCGTGTGATCAAGTACTGGGTGGCGCCGATGGACCCGACCTTTATTCGCGATGAGCCGGGCAAGTCGCCCATGGGCATGGATCTGGTTCCAGTTTATGAAGACGAGGCCGCTACTGGCTCGATCATTTCTATTGATCCTGTGACCTCGCAGAATATGGGCGTCCGTATGGCGCTCGTCACACGAAAAGATCTGAGTCGCACGGTTCGCACTGTTGGTCTGGTCGGTTACGAGGAGCCAAAACAGTTTTCCGTTAACAGTAAGGTCGATGGTTGGGTCGAACGCCTCTATGTCAATGAAACCGGTCAATTTGTCAAAAAGGGCTCAGCCTTGCTGGAGATCTACAGCCCGGCCCTGGTCAGTGCCCAGGAGGAATTCCTGCTGGCGCGCAATAACAGTGAAACCCTTGCCGAATCACCATTCCCATCAATTGCCGATGGTGCCAAGCGTCTACTCGATGCCTCCAGGAGGCGGCTTAAACTCTGGGATATCAGCAACCGTCAGATTACCAAGCTGGAAAAGAGTGGCGTGGTCGCCAAAACTCTGACGCTTTATGCGCCTTACGACGGTATTGTCTCGATGAAAATGGTCCGCGAGGGCCAGTTTATCAAGAGCGGTCTGGAATTGTTGATGATCTCTGATATCTCGAAAGTCTGGGTTTATGCTGATATTTACGAGTATGAGATGCCTTGGGTCAAGGTCGGCCAGAAAGCGAAAATCATCTTGCCGTATGTTGGCAGTGATCCGATTGAGAGTGAAGTCAGCTATATCTACCCCTTTGTCGAGCCAAAAACTCGCACAATCAAGGCGCGTTTCGATATCGACAACCCTGATTTCACTCTGAAGCCTGATATGTATGTCAATGTTCGGATCGCAACAAACCCGGTTGAGAATGCACTGACAATCCCCGTTGAGGCCGTTTTGCATTCAGGCGAAAAACAGACCGTTTTTGTTGCTCTTGGTGAGGGTAAATTTGAACCTCGTCAAGTCAAAACCGGGGCACAGAACGAAGCTGGGGATATCGAAATTGTCCAGGGATTGCTTGAAGGCGAACACGTCGTCACCAGCGCTCAGTTCATGCTTGATTCGGAGAGCAAGTTACGCGAGGCCATCCAGAAGATGCTTAACCCCGAGCCACCATCAACGGCAGAACACAATCAGACCGGCCAGGAAATAGAAGGGGATGGCGAAGATATGGACGACCTCTTTGCAGACGAAGAGGCTGAGGATAAGGACTCTATGGAAAGCCTGTTCGAAGATGATGACAATGAAGAGTGAAGGGACTCTTTCAGCACGACAAAAAAGCTGTCATTCCCGAGGGTGGAATCGGGAATCCAGACTTTAAGACATGGATCCCCGATAAAACCATTCGAGGATGACAGACGTTTTTAACTTTAACCCGCAACGGTATTCATCATGCTTGAACATATTATTGACTGGTCCATCAAAAATAAGTATCTCGTTCTTCTGGTTACGCTATTTGTCACCATAGGTGGCATCTATACCCTTACCAAGACTCCGGTTGATGCCATTCCTGATTTGTCCGATGTTCAGGTCATCATTTTTACAGAGTTCAAAGGGCAGGCGCCACAGGTTGTAGAGGACCAGGTCACCTATCCCCTGACCACGCAGATGCTGGCGGTTCCCGGAGCGAAGGTCGTGCGCGGCTACTCTTTCTTCGGGCTGTCCTTTGTCTATATTATTTTTGAAGACGGCACCGATCTCTACTGGGCTCGCTCGCGTGTTCTCGAATATCTGAATTATGCTTCTGGTAAACTGCCGCAGGGTGTGACGCCCAGCCTTGGTCCCGATGCTACAGGCGTCGGTTGGGTTTATGAGTATGTCCTGGAAAGTGATCAGCACGACCTGCAGCAACTGCGTTCCATCCAGGACTGGTTCCTGCGTTATGAACTGACTTCGGTTGAAGGTGTCTCCGAGGTGGCGTCGATTGGTGGTTATGTCAAGCAATACCAGGTCGAAGTCGACCCCAATCGGTTGCTGGCCTACCACATCACTATCCCCCAGATTAAAAAGGCGATTCAGCGTTCCAATAACGATGTTGGTGGCAGGCTGGTGGAAATGGCCGAGACTGAATTTATGGTGCGCGGACTCGGTTACATTCAATCCAAGGAAGATATCGGCAATGTCATGGTCGGCACCGACGGCCAAGGAACGCCGGTCCTGGTGAAGGACCTGGCACGCGTGACGATCGGCCCGGAACTGCGTCGCGGCACAGCGGAACTCGATGGCAAGGGTGAGGCTGTCGGCGGTGTTGTCATCATGCGGTACGGTGAGAACGCTCTGAAAACGATCGAAAACATCAAACACAAACTCGAAGAGCTCAAGGCCGGCCTGCCGGAAGGGGTAACGATCAAAGCGGTTTATGATCGCAGCGGCCTGATCGAGCGGGCTGTCGATACGCTCAAAGAAAAGCTCATAGAGGAGAGTATTGTTGTTGCCCTCATCACCGCACTCTTTCTCTTCCACTTCTCCAGCGCCCTGGTGGCTATAGTTACCTTGCCGCTGGCGATATTGTTCGCTTTCATTATCATGAATTTCCAGGGGATCAACGCTAACATCATGAGCCTGGGCGGAATTGCCATCGCCATTGGTGCCATGATCGATGCCGCGATCATCATGATCGAAAACGCTCACAAGCACCTGGAACGGGATCGCGGCAAACTGCCACATTGGCAGATCATTGCCAATTCATCCAAGGAAGTCGGCCCGTCGCTTTTTTATGCGCTGCTGGTCATTACGGTTTCTTTCTTCCCGGTCTTTGCCCTTGGTGAGCAATCCGGGCGCATGTTCAAGCCGCTGGCGTTTACCAAAACCTATGCGATGGCAGGGGCGGCTCTCCTGTCGATCACTCTGGTGCCGGTGCTGATGGGTTGGTTCATCCGTGGCAATATCCCCGATGAGAACAAGAATCCGCTCAACCGTCTGCTGATCCGCATCTACCATCCGGTGGTTGATTTCGTCCTTAAATGGCGCTGGTCGGTGTTGATTGTGGCCGTCCTGATTTCAGCGTCCAGCTATATCCCGTTCAAGAAGATGGGCTCCGAATTCATGCCTCCCTTATACGAAGGCGACCTGCTCTATATGCCGACAACTCTACCGGGGCTTTCGATTACCAAGGCGAAGGAGTTACTACAGCAGACGGACCGGATTATTGCTGAATTCCCAGAGGTATATCGTGTCTTCGGCAAGGCGGGCCGCGCACAAACTGCGACCGATCCGGCACCACTCTCCATGCTGGAAACAACGATCATGCTCAAACCGGAAGAGGAGTGGCGCAAATTGCCGCGAGACCGGTTCTATAGTAGTTGGCCCGACTTTTTAAAGACCCCGCTGGTGTGGGTCTGGCCCGAAGAATCGACCATCACCGTCGAGGAACTGAAGGCTGAAATGAACGATGCGATCAAATTCCCTGGTTTGACTAACGCTTGGACCATGCCTATCAAGACCCGCATTGACATGCTCTCAACAGGCATCAAAACCCCGGTCGGCATTAAAATTATGGGGGATGATCTGCAGACCCTTTCCGACCTCGGCGAACAGATTGAGGCGATTGTGCGCGATATCCCCGGGACCTTAAGTGCTTTTTCCGAGCGCGTGGTCGGTGGCAACTATCTCGATTACGAAATCGATCGCGAAGCGACTGCACGTTATGGTCTGACCATAGGCGATGTCCAGGACATCATTAAGGCTGCCATCGGCGGTATGAACGTGACCGAGACTGTTGAGGGCCTTGAGCGTTACCCGGTCAATATTCGCTATCAACGTGACTACCGCAACGACCTGCAGTCGCTGGGACGCATCCTGGTGCC
Organism: Desulfuromonadales bacterium; assembly: GCA_030640215.1. Classification (GTDB taxonomy): domain Bacteria; phylum Desulfobacterota; class Desulfuromonadia; order Desulfuromonadales; family BM103; genus M0040. The sequence continues at coordinate 11,572 of DAOWJU010000016.1, read as the reverse complement.
CCTGGCCAACGGCAGTCATATCCCCATGTCGCAGATTGCCGAAATCAAGATCAAAAAAGGTCCCCCGGGAATCAAGACTGAAAACGCCCGACGCACGGCCTGGATTTACGTCGATCTGCGTGGCATCGATGTTGGCACCTATGTAGAGAATGCCAAGCAGATTATAGCGGAGCAGGTTGATCTGCCAGCCGGATACAATATCGTCTGGAGCGGTCAGTACGAATATATGCAGAAAGCGAAGTCAACCCTGATGGTCGTGATTCCGCTGACGCTGCTGATCATCTTCGTTATCATCTACATGAACACCAAAAGCATGGTTAAGACCGGTATTATTTTCGTTGCTCTACCGCTCTCCCTGGTCGGCTGCTTCTGGTATATCTACCTGTTGGGCTACGATATGTCCGTCGCTGTCTGGATCGGTATTATCGCCCTGGCAGGGATCTCGGCGGAAACCGGTGTGGTTATGCTGCTCTATCTTGATCTGGCCTTCGATCTTTGGAAGAGGAATGGACGGATGCTCAACCTGGGCGACCTGAAGCAGGCGATCCATTACGGAGCGGTCAAAAGAATCCGTCCAAAGATCATGACGATCTGCGTGATTATTGCCGGTCTGGTCCCTATCATGTGGTCGCATGGCGCCGGGGCCGATGTCATGAAACGCATTGCTGCGCCGATGGTAGGTGGTGTTGTTACCTCCGGTCTGATGGAACTGCTGGTTTTCCCGGTTCTCTATTTTATGTGGCGTGGCCTCACTTTGGAAAAAACATACGTACCAACTGCTGAGGAAGATCCTCAGGAATAGTCTAACTTGAAATCAGCGACCCGCTGATATCAAACAACTCAGCTACTTGCTGACACCAAAAAACACAAAGGAGATTCAAACAATGAAACGATTCACTATCACAACGTTGGTTCTGTTCCTGGTTATAAGCATGCCAATGATCGCTGTTGCCATGGACCACGGTTCTCACGACAAAGAGATGTCTAAAGACATGGCCCATGAGATGGAGGGAATGGACAAGTCCAAGGGAAAGGCTCATAACATGGAGATGGACCATGATATGGAGGCCAAGAACGGTGATTTTGTAGAAATCGGCAAGGACACCCAGAAAGGTGTCATCGTTACAGTCAAGGTAAAAACTTATGATGAAAAGACCTTGGCAAGCATGGCAAAGATGGGCATGAATTCCACCCATCATGTGATGGTTTTCTTCACTGATGAAAAGAGTGGTGCTGCTATTGCCTCTGGCAAGGCGGCTCTCAAGATCAAGGGTGAGGACGCCAATCCCGCCATGCTGATGCTGATGGGAACCGGTTTCGGTGGTGATGTCACTGTTGCAGAAGGGATGGCTACTTTTGAAATCGGAACCAAGCTTGAAGATGGTAAAAAACGTAAATTTTCGGTCATGTTCCACAATATGTAACTGAACAGAAGGGGCCGTTTTACGGCCCCTTTGCTTTCAACCGCAGCGTTTTCCAAGCATAAAGCTTATGTACCTGCAAAGGGGTCTATCCGATGAGAAATGTAAATATAACGGCAATCCTCTGGTTTGCGCTCCTGAGCTTACCACTGGCTGCATCCGCCACAAGTCATCAGGAGCATGGTTCTCATGGACATGAAAAAGCCGTAGAGATGGATCACCATGCCGTAATGAAGCACAATGATCATGGAGACTCCGGTCATCATGCCGGAACCGAGAGCCCAGTCGGTTCGATGGTGATTGTCGGCAGTATGGTCAGTAAGGGTGTTAAGGGGATGGCACATCTCAATGATGTTACAGAGCCTATGGCTAAAATGGGCATGAAAACCACCCATCATTTCATGATTGCATTTGTCGATGAGAAGACCGGTGAGCAGATTGAAAGCGGTACGGTCGCTTTAAAAGTCACCAATCCTGATGCTAAAGTCGGAGAAGCAATCGAATTGGTCGGCATGGATGGGCATTTTGGGGCCGATGTGACCCTTGAAATGGCAGGTGAATATCATTTCAGGCTTGGTACGAAGCTCGCTGATGGTCAGAAGCGTAAGTATCACTTCCATCAAGTTGTTGAATAGCCACTCTCTAGCAGCCAGTTTATTGATTGTCCGACAGGCTGCCAGGCTTTTCCATAAAGGACACTGGCAGTAGTGATTTAAATCGCCAGGCGTCTTTCCGTGCCACGGTAGTTGCCGCGACCCGAACTGCGGATCTGGTCTCTGCCAACAACAGCCCAGCCCGTATTGCGCTTAAAACTGGTGACAGCCTGCCGGTCGAGGAGGTTGTCGAGCATCGTCGGTTTGACCATGTCGAATTTTCCGTCGCTGTACATAACTCTGATCATCATGGTACACCTCCTTTATTCTTTAACAACTGCTCATCTTACATAATACAACCTGTCTCTCTTTTGTAAAGAGTGCGGTTGTTTTCTGGCCACCGATCTGCACCTTACCTCTTGCTGCCTGCCTGCCCGATATTTTATTTTGGTGACGTGTTCACGGATGTTGTCAAGATGATTGCCATGGGGTATGAAATCGGGTTACATTGAACTGATATGAAAAACCCTATGTAGGTACTTGCTAAACAAAGCTCAGCAGTCTCACAGGCTGCTAGAAGGTGATTTGATAATGCTTGTAAATAAACGCTGGTTGCGTACCCTCTTTATCTGTTTGACGTTGATGCTGGTCGGCTTGTTTGTCATGCCAGCACCGACGATCGCAACGACACCTGATGAGCTGGACCAGAATCGTACTCGTCTCCTCACTTATGTCTTGCGCCGGCAGGTTGAGAATCATTTCAGCGGCAAGGCTATTGATGATGAACTATCACGTGCTGCTTTCAAACTTTATATCAAGCAGTTGGATTATCAAAAACGACTGTTGCTTGCTGCCGAAGTCGACCAGCTTAGAATTTTTGAAAATCGAATAGATGAGGAAATAAGCAGTGGCAAGGTCATCCTTGCGCCGATGGCTTTCCGGTTGCTTGGCAACAGCATCACGCGTGCCGAAGCAATTGTAGAGAAAGTACTGGAACGTCCCTTCTCATTTAATATCGTTGGGGAATACGAAACGGACCCTGAAAAACTTGCCTTCTGCGAAACGGAGCAAGAGCTTTTCGAACGTTGGCGGAGTGACCTCAAATATCGTACTTTAAGCCGCTATCTGAAGCTGCTTGAGGATGCGGAGGTTGATGATCCTCTCAAAGTCTCAGCTGAGCAACAGAAGAAAACGGAGCTTGAAGCCCGGGAAAAAGTGCGCAAGCAGTATCATGAGTATTTTGAGCGGCTGAAAAAAGAGACCAACAAGGATCACTATGATCGTTACCTGAATGCCTTTGCCCGCTCTTTTGATCCTCACACGACTTACATGCCGCCTCAGTCCAAGGAGGATTTTGACATCAGTATGCGTGGCTCTCTGGAAGGTATTGGAGCCACACTGCGTGAGGAAGACGGCTATATCAAGATTGTCAAAGTTATCCCGGGCAGCGCTGCTGACAGGCAAGGGCAGTTGAGCGCCGACGATGTTATTCTTGCTGTTGCCCAAGGTAAGGAAGAGCCTGTCGATGTTACTGATATGCGTTTGCGCGACGCCGTCTCTCTGATCCGTGGCAAAAAAGGTACGGAGGTTCGTTTAACCCTGCGGCGTCTGGGCGTTAAGCCTTTTATTGTACCGATCGTACGTGACGTTGTGATTATTGAAGAATCTTTTGTCAAGTCTGTGATGGTGACGGATCCACAGTCAGGCAACCATTATGGGTATGTCAAGATACCGAGTTTTTACCGTGACTTTGAAACCACACGCAATGGTGGCAAAGGTCGAAACTCGACGAATGATGTTAAGGCGGCGCTTAAGGCTTTTAACAAAAAAGAGATGGCCGGATTGATTCTGGACCTGCGTAACAATGGCGGTGGTGCTTTAACGGATGCTGTTGGTATTGCCGGCCTTTTTCTGGGTGCAGGTCCTGTTGTCCAGGTTCGTAATGGCGACGGTGATGCCAAGGTCCTGTACAGCTACAACAAGAAGGTCGCTTATTATGGTCCAATGGTTGTGCTTGTAAATCAGTTCAGCGCTTCCGCTTCTGAAATTGTTGCCGGCGCTCTGCAGGACTATGGCCGGGCTGTAATTGTCGGCAGCGAGCACACGCATGGCAAGGGGACCGTGCAGGTCATTATGGATCTTGACAAGAGTTTGACTTTAAAGAATATGCGCGAATATATGCCTCTCGGTGCCCTTAAAATGACAACGCAGAAATTTTACCGCGTTAGTGGCGATTCAACCCAGTACCGGGGAGTTATTCCAGACATCATTCTGCCGGATCGCAGCCGTTACAATGAATATGGAGAGCAATATCTGGATTACAGTCTGCCCTGGGACCGCATCGAAGAAGTGGAACACAAGGAGTGGCCACTTGTTGATCGTGCCGATCTGAATGCTAAAAGCCAGGTGAGGGTTGCCAAGGATGAAGACTTTGCCGAGATCCAACGTGTGGCTGAAGCAATGGGTGAACGCATCAAAAATACCCACCAGTCCCTGTTGATTGACGATGTTGTGCACGAAAGAGATGATTTGCAGGGGATGGGTAGTGCAGGACCTCATGGCTCACCTGACAGCGCAGATGAGGAGTCTAACGAGGAGTCTAACGAGGAGTCAGAGGAGCAGGCAGATGATCAACGAGATCCAATAGAAAAATTGAAAGAGAAAGTCCTCAAAGACACTTATGTTAAAGAATCGATGGCAATCCTTCTTGACCTGGCAGAACAGCAGACAGAGGTTGCCGGTAAAAAACAGGAATAACCTGCTTCCAAACCCGAAACAAGGGAAGCAATATTGAAATGATCATACAAAAGCCGGGAGCTGCTTGTGCGCAGTTCCCGGCTTTTTTCTGTTTGATGTCCGTAAAAATTACGGTTGCAGACCCAGGCCATTCAATAACCATTGGTATGCTGGCAACCCATCTATCTTTTCGGCCAGCAACTTGACCTTCTCCTGGTCTGAGCCTGTGACCTCGGGCAGAACACCCAGCAAGTCAGCAGATGCCAGTGAAGAGAGCAGGTGAGGAGCTTCTTTTTCTGCAGCGTCGGGATTTTCTGGCATCTGGTTGATAATGTAGCCGCTAAGTTCCAGATCCATGGCGCGCGCTGCAAAGGTTGTCAGGAGAGTATGGTTCAGGGTCCCAAGTCGCGGGTGACTGATGACCAGCAGCGGCAACTCCAATTGTCTGGCTAGATCTGCCATGACATAACCACCTCTTATGGGAACCATCAGGCCTCCGGCCCCTTCAACGAGCACAATATCCTTGCCCTGTCGAAGCTCCTGAAATGCTTTGCAAATTTTATCAGCATCAATCTGTTCTTTGGCTGAGTCTGCCGCCTGGCACGGCGCTACTGGCTGCGAAAAGCGGTAAGGCGAAATAAGCTCCGCGTCATCTTCTGAATTGGCAGCCCACTGAAGCAAGGTGGCGTCTGCTCCCAATCCACTGCGGTCCGCTACACCCGTTTCAATCGGTTTCATCACTCCGACATTCAACCCTTGTGAAGAGAAGTGTCGTGCCAGTGCAGCAGCAACCAGGGTTTTGCCGACGCCAGTATCCGTGCCGGTGATGAAGATGGCCGGACATGGTTTATTAATAGCCATGGGTTTATTAACGGCCCCTATTTTCTCAACAGCCCCGCCTTTCTCAACAGCCATGAGTTTTTACCTCCAGATCGGCAAACATCTGCATGTCGACTTCTCTGCCCCGGCCGGAGGTCGTTAGGTAGTTGCCGACCATGGTACCGCTGGCACCTGCCATAAAGATCCAGGATTGTAGCTCGCGCAAATTGGTTTCGCGCCCACCGCAGACACTGATCGGTTTGTTTGGCAGGAAATAGCGAAACATGGTGATGGCACGAACGCAATCCATGGCTGAGATCGATTGATGATCCTCCAGCGGAGTCCCCTGGATCGGGTTGAGAAAATTCAACGGTACGGAGTCAACATCCAGTTCACGTAATGTCTCTGCCAGTTCCACCCGCTGTTCGTCGGATTCTCCAAGACCGAAGATGCCGCCACAACAGACTTTCATCCCTGCCGCCTTGGCCAACTTCACTGTATTGATGTCCTCCTCATAGTCATGAGTGGTGCAGATCTGAGGAAAAAAAGAACGGGAGGTCTCCAGATTGTGGTGGTAGGTGACGCAGCCTGCTTCGGCCAACGCAGACGCCAGCTCATCTGTCAACAAACCTAACGAAGCAGAGGGCTCAACATCAAAGCGCTCGCGGATCTCGCGAATAGCAGAGAGAATCGTGTCAAACTCCTCACCGGCTTCAGGCTGGGTCCCGCTCGTCACTATTCCATAACAATGGGAGCCTTCTTTCTCTGCCTGTCGTGCGCCATCAATAATCTCCTGTCGTGATTTCAGCGGATATACAGGTGGTGATGACTGGTGATGAGCCGATTGCGCGCAGAAGGCACAATTTTCCTGGCAGCGTCCGGATTTTGCATTGATTATTGAGCAGAGTTGAGCCACATCGCCAAAAGACAGTTCTTTCAGATGGTGGGCTCCTGCCATGTATGCTGAGTATTCAGCTCCTGTGGAGCGAAGAATGCTAACGCCTTGAGTGTGCGACGGTGATTGCCCCGCGCTGGCCATGTCGACGACATGTTGTATGTCACGCCAATAGTTCATAGAAAACTCCCGTAGATTGGCTTAAGAGACAGCCGATTGATTTTGAGGCCGAATTATCAGTGATGACACGGGAATTGTCAACCCTGACGTCAGCATGGTTAACGAGTGGCTTCGTACTATTTATGTTAAATATGGTACATATTTCGTTGACACGCTAACGTCTGAATGCTAGAACGGTATTTCATTTTTGTACTTATTGGAGTCCAGTGGATATGGTTAAAAAGTTAATAGGCAAAAAGCTGAAATCGACAAGATTACGCAATGACATGACTATACAGGAGCTCGCTGCCAGCTCCAGTGTCTCTTCGAATATGATTTCAAGAATAGAACGCGGTCTCACGACCCCTTCTGTTGAAATCATCGTTAAACTTGCCAGTGCTTTTGGTATGAGTATCAACTACTTTGTCGAGGAAGCTGAGAAGGGTTCTACCATCATCCACACCAAAAAAGGCCAGGGTGAGCCTATCTTCTTCTTTGAAGACAAGCATCAGATTATCAGCTTGACGCAAGGTCTGCGTGATCCTAATTTCACCGTTTTTTTCGATACCGTTGAAGAGGGATGTAGCAGTGGAGACGGTGGTATGGTTCACACCGGTGAAGAATTTGCTCTTGTTCTTGAAGGCTCCATGGAGTTTGTTATCGAGGGGGATCGTTACGAACTTGCAGAAGGTGATTCCATTGTCTTTAAAGCCTCAATTCCGCATCGCTGGCGCAACCTGCATCAAGGTAAAACTCATGTCCTCTGGGTTGTCTCTCCGGCTCCAAGCCTGAATTGAAACAATAAACACAATCATTGAAGAGAACACGCTATGAAATTGAAGAAAATTGTTGGCAAAAAGCTTAAAGCAATCCGTCTTAAAAATGATATGACTATCCAGTCGCTGGCAGCACAATCCAAAGTTTCTTCAAATATGATCTCCAGGGTTGAACGTGGTTTGACTATACCTTCGGTTGAGATCCTGATGAAGCTTGCCGCCGTTTTTGATAAAAGTATCAATTATTTCATTGAAGAGATCTCTACGACTCACGAAATTGTCCATTCATCGCCGGGGCAGCGCGACACAACTGTTTATGACGATGAGGATAATATGCACACTGAGTCGTTCACTTCGGGCTTACGTGACCCGCAGTTCATGTCCTTCCTCTGTACTGTTCCTAAAGGTGGGACCAGCGGCCAGAAAAATATGTATCATCCAGGTGATGAGCTGATCTTTTTAATCGATGGCTCTCTCAGAGTTACAATTGCGGGTGAAGAATACGCCCTGTCCGCTGGTGACAGTCTTTCCTTTAAATCGCACCTGCCGCACCGTTGGGATAATGTCGGAGATGACGATGCGCGTATCATCTGGACATTGTCTCCATTCACAACCATCTGACTCACAAACCAGTTAAATATCATCTGAACGCTACAACCCACTGAAAATACTGGTCGATGGACTTGACACCCCCTGATGACACAGTAGTATGGATGTAGTCCTCGGGTCTTTTTGTGTGGGTTATCACGATCAGCAGGCCTGAGATAGCGTCATAATGCTTTGTTTGGAGGTGTATATGAACAAGTCAGAACTCGTGGAAGCCTTGGCCTCCCGCAATGGCCTTACCTACAAAAAATCAGAGGAAATAGTTAATATTGTCTTCGACTCCATGTCGGACACTCTGACATCTGGTGGGCGTATAGAAATTCGAGGCTTCGGCAGTTTTGTGGTCAAGGATTATCAGGCTTATATGGGCCGTAATCCGAAAACCGGCGAGGTGATCCAGGTCCGGCCCAAAAAGTTGCCTTTCTTCAAGGTCGGCAAGGAGTTGCGGAACAAGGTCAACAACAAGAGTTAAAAGAATTCAGTGCTATAACAGTATTGAGGCCGGGAAACAGCCAGTGTTTTCCCGGCCTTTTTGCGTTTACTCGGCCTTAACTTTTTCATGTCTCTATTGGCCACTCACAAGCACCTGAAAACAGAAGGCTTTTTATTGATGCATTGTTTCTATTGAGAGCTCTTGTTGATGGCACGATAATTGATAGGTAAAGGTATGATTTAACAGAATAATTCTAAGAGGTCTTTTGGATTTATGATACTTGAACATAAAGGAATTACGCCACAGCTTGATACGTCGGTTTTTGTTGCGCCCAATGCCTGCGTTATCGGTGATGTTCAAGTAGGTGAGAACTCGAGCCTCTGGTTCAACGTCATCGTTCGCGGTGATGTTAATTTTATTCGTATAGGCAGCAGAACCAACATCCAGGACGGTTCGGTTATTCATGTCACCCGAAAGACTCACCCAACTGTTATCGGTGATGATGTCACAGTCGGTCACAGTGTAACCCTGCACGGTTGTACCGTTCACGATGGAAGCCTTATCGGTATCGGAGCCATTGTTCTGGATGGTGCTGTTATTGGTGCTTCGTCACTGGTTGCCGCTGGCTCAGTTGTCGCACCGGGTACGCAAATACCACCACGTTCTCTGGTTATGGGTAGTCCGGCTCGCGTGAAAAGGGTGCTGACGGAGGATGAATGCAAGGATATTCATGCGATTGCTGAGCGCTATATTCGGTATCAGGAAGATTATCGACCACAAGCGTAAAGGATCTGTTGATTTTGTCGTTTCTCAATGTTAAAAATAGCAGGTTTGTTAACTTAATTAAGGATCCTTCACGGTTTATGCTCCGTTTTGTTTTTTTACTTTGTTTGTCCCTGTCTTTTTCGTTGCTGGCTGGTTCCATAGCCCAAGCGACGTCTACCCAGTTTGGTGACACGGGGCTGCTTACACAACCAACAGCTCAAACCCTTAACGAGGGTAATATCTGTGTCGGTCTCTGGGCTAACTGCTCTGATGGGGTCGACACTGACTCCAGTCTTTCCAGTTCTTCAAGCACGATCATTCCGGCAACCCTTACCATGGGCCTCGGTACCTTTATGGAAGTGTACGGCTCCTATCCAAACCTGCTCTTTAATGGCGATGAGGACAGTAGCGGGCGTGGCTCTGCGAATGTCGGATTTAAGTTTCGTGTTTACGGTAAACGGTCGGACCGCTTTCGTCTGGCTGTTGATCTGCAAGGTCGTCGTTCGATTTCTGACGATCCGGATTTTGATGGGCTCACGGATTATGTCAGTCGTTTCATCGCTACGATCAAGAAGGATACTTTTGCTATCCACGGCAACGTAGGGTACGCTGTCAACGATTCTCCCGGTTCCATTGATTATGACGATCAAGTCCTGTTTGGTGGCGGGGTTGAGTATTCTCTTGCCACACGCTTACGTCTGATTGCCGAGGCCTCTATCGAGTCTGAAAAGATTTCCGGCCTTGGCGAGCCGAGCGAAGTTTCTGCCGGACTTCAATACTTTATAACTCCCCATTTAACGATGAATCTTGGTGGCTCAGTAGGACTCTCTGATGCAAGTCCTGACTGGCGTATCCTTCTTGGCATGACAACCTGTCAAGGGGTCGGTACTTATAACAGACCTGTTCCCAAGATGGTTGAGGAAGACGACCTGTTGGATGAACAACCTGAGCCAATCAAGGTGAGTAAGATCAGAATATTGACTTCTTTGATTGCAAGGGCGTCGGTTGCAGAATCACCGATCAGTCATCTGGAAGTCCCCATAAAGAACCCGAATAAAGCCGTTATCATCGATCCGTCAGATCGCCTTATGGCTCCAGGGGTCGGGTCTCTTAACGTTTCGCCAATCGGACCAATGGGCTCCCAGGCTTCGAGGCAAAAAACGTCTCTTCCGGACCAGCCTTTCCCAACCAAACTGCTCCGCCAATTTCGTTTTCCTGAACTCTCTTTTTCTTTCAACCAGTGGGGTCTTTCAGAAGAGGGGCGCAGGTCCATCTCTCTGGTAGCGGAGGAACTCCGCAAGGAAAACAGATTCTTTATTGTCAGTATTGAAGGTCACACCGATGATGTTGGTTCTGACATATACAATCAGACCCTCTCATTTAAACGAGCCGTTGTAGCAGCGACCCACCTGGTTTTGCGCGATGGATTTGACCCGGCAAGGATCTTTGTCAAGGGTTATGGTGAAAGTCGTCCGATTGACGAGAATTCCACTGATGCAGGGCGTTCTCGGAATCGTCGCGTAGAACTTCTTATTCTGGTGCCTGATGGTTATGAAGCTTTTGAGGTTGAACCGTCCGACGCTACTACGATCGGTGATGACAGTGTCTTGCTGCAAAAGGATCCCGGTGTTGATCCACTTGCGATCGAGCAGGCCATCATGGAAAAAACCCGGGCTGAAACGGCGAAACCAGTTGGTGTCTTCAGCCAGATTGACAAGGTAAAGTAACGAGTGATGAACTGCATGAACAAAGAGGGGTTAATTGTGCGATTTTTAGCCATTATTGTGGTACTGATGTGCGTTAGCTCTCCGCTTGCTTTTGGTAAGAGTGGGGCCAGCTTTGACGAGTTCGTCAAGAGTCGGGAGATTGTTACAACTCTCTACTTTCAATCCAACAATGAAGATCTAAGCAGCAGTGAGCGGAAGCGTCTCTCTGGGACCATCGATAAACTTCGAGAACTTCAGAAGAATGGACGCATGATTCGCGTAGAAGGTTTTTCCAGCCCGGAAGGGGACCAGGAACAGAATTTTCATCTCTCCTTCTTTCGCGCCCGCTCTGTTGCCGTCCTGATTGAAGCCAATGGTCTGCCAGCAGAGGTTACCCTGACCGGTTATGGCGATTTGCTTGCCAGTTCTAACGACCCTAAAAAGGAACGTCGCGTCGAGATTGCCTCTTATGTCAAGCCGGTTGGCATGAAAAGAGTCAAAGTAGCTAACAAGAAAAAGAAAGCGGCCTCTGGTTCCGATCTCGGCGTGGTCCAAATTGCTCCAAAAGATCAGGTGATCGATTCATATACCGTTGAACAGGCGATTAGAAGGAAGATCGACAACAAGAACAAGGCGCTTGCAGATAAGAACAAAATGATGGTG
>DAOWJU010000112.1 GCA_030640215.1 Desulfuromonadales bacterium | reverse complement strand
TATGGCGCGACCTGTGGCTGGTTCCCGGTCGATGACGTGACCCTTGATTACCTGCGGCTCTCCAACCGTGATGACGCAACCGTTGCCCTGGTTGAAGCTTATGCCAAACAGCAGGGTTTGTGGCGTTTCGACGGCATGGCCGATCCGGATTACACTGACGTTCTGGAACTTGACTTAAGCTCTGTCAAGCCGAGCCTTGCCGGTCCGAAACGTCCCCAGGATCGTGTCGATCTCGAAGACTTGAAAAACGCCACGACAGCGGTTATTCCGGCCGATGCGATTGACCGCTCTGCTGATGTTGCCGGTGTCGATTACAGATTGAATCAGGGCGATGTTGTCATCGCCGCGATTACCTCGTGCACCAACACCTCAAATCCGGCGGTGATGATGGGTGCCGGTCTGGTGGCAAAGAAGGCGGTTGAAAAAGGTCTCGTGCAGAAGCCCTGGGTAAAAACCTCCCTGGCTCCCGGTTCCAAGGTTGTGACTGACTATCTGGAGAAAGCCGGTCTGCAAACGTATCTTGACCAGATTGGTTTCAATGTTGTCGGTTACGGTTGCACCACCTGCATCGGCAACTCCGGACCTCTGATCGGGCCGATTGCTGATGCGATCACAGAAAGCGATATGACCGCCTGTTCAGTCCTTTCCGGCAACCGCAACTTTGAGGGCCGGGTACATTCACACACCAAGGCCAACTGGCTGGCTTCGCCACCGCTGGTGGTGGCTTTCGCTCTTGCTGGTAACACCTGCATGGATCTGACCACAGAACCGCTGGGCCAGGATCAACAAGGCAATGATGTCTATTTGCGTGACATCTGGCCGAGTGATAAAGAGGTGGCCGAGATGGTCAAGCTGGTTTCAGCCGATATGTTCCGTGAGAAGTACGCCGATGTCTTTACCGGCGAGGAGAGTTGGCGTAGTCTGCCAATTCCCGAAGGCGAGACTTATCGCTGGGAAGATCAGTCGACCTATGTTCAGGAACCGTCCTTCTTTGAGGTTCGCGATGAAATGTCCACCGGGCTGGAAGGTTTTTCAGGGGCTCGCTTACTTGCCCTGCTCGGTGACTCGATCACTACAGATCATATCTCTCCGGCAGGAAGTATCCTGGCTAGTAGTCCTGCTGGCGTCTACCTGCGTGAACGCGACATTGGCCCGGCAGACTTCAATTCCTACGGGTCGCGGCGGGGTAATCACGAAGTGATGATGCGTGGTACCTTTGCCAATATCCGCCTGAAGAATGAACTGGTGCCAGGTGTTGAGGGTGGCTTTACCAAAGTTCTGCCTGACGACGAGCAGGTCAGTATCTTCGATGCGGCTATGCAGCACGCCAAAGCAAAGACGCCCTTGATCATCATCGGTGGTAAAGAGTACGGCACCGGCTCAAGCCGTGACTGGGCGGCCAAGGGCACTCTGCTGCTCGGCGTGAAAGCGGTGGTCACAGAGAGTTACGAACGGATTCATCGTTCCAACCTGGTGGGTATGGGGATTTTGCCGTTGCAGTTTAAATCGGGTGACAGCCGCAAAACTCTTGGCATTGATGGCAGTGAAACTTTTGACTTGGTCGGGCAAGTGCAAGATCCTGAGCCTGGTCAGGACATTACTTTGCGAATTAATCGCGCTGATGGCAGTCGTGATGATGTTGTTGTGACGTGTCGGATTGATACGGCTAATGAGGTGCAGTATTTTCAGAGTGGCGGGATCCTTAATTATGTGTTGCGGAATTTGATGAAGTAGATTTGAGACTGTTTGTAACTGGCCTTAAGGGGAGAGGAGGATCCCTCAACCCATTTTCTGTGAAGTACGAGTGGCAGGCTGTATGCAAATGAGCTGAAATGTAGGCCAAGCAACCGGATTTGCAGCCGGCTCATGGATAATTCGATTGCCTACCGGGTCTATATAAAAATCATATTGCACTGTATGTTTTCATTATACAGGCCCGTTATCTCAAGAACCTCCTGTTCTTTCAGTGACTTACCAAAAAACACCATCAGCAGAAACCCAATTCCCCCGTCCGTTACGTATATTTTTTTATACATTCCCACGTATTCAATGGGGTATGCGGCCTCACTGTTCTTACAAAAAACCGTTTAAAAACACGACCTTAAATTATTTAAATAAAAAAATTCTAAGAATGGCACGGCCAATGCACTACTACCTGTGCAAGAACTTAGAACGAATCACAAACAAGCAAGAGCCATAAATTAAGGAGGAAATTATGAAAGAAATTAAACTGATCGTACTGATGGTGATGAGCACAACTTCAGTAGCTTATGCAGCAACCAGCGCACAGAGTGAAGGATCAGGCGTCCTGACTTATTTCTTCCTCGGGTTCTTTGCCTTGATCATTGTGTCACAACTGGTACCAGCGATGATTCTATTTTTTGGCATGGTCAAGGGACTGTTTACTTCTTCAGAAAAAGTTTCAACGAAGAATAACTAACAGCCTGTTCCGCACCGGTGGAAACCTGAGATGGGGCGGACCGGACTAACTTTAGGCAGGAGAAAGATGATGTATAGGTCAGAATTACTCATCGCAGACGAAGACAAAATGAACGGAAAACGAATGGCGGACTTGTTCACCGATGCCGGGTACCAAGTCACAGTGACCGATTCAGCCGCAGGAGTTCTCTCTGGGAGTCTTAAAAAGAAAGCTCAGGTTGTCCTGCTCAGCACCCGGTTCGATGAATTGCTGGCGACTGAATTAATTCCATTGCTGAAGCAGTGCAACCGTGATCTCAGCATCATCCTGATTACCAGTGAAGCGCCCTTTGCATTGATTCGCAAGGCACGTAGCGAGGGCATCTTTTATCATGCTCTCGAGCCAAGCCAGCCAAGCGATGAAGACGAATTAAAACAAGCTGTTAAATGCGCATTTGAAAAGATGACTCATAATCCCGCAGTCGAGTCGCTGCAATAAATAAAGAAACCACTAAAGTTAATGGAGGAGATTATGAAAAAGTTCAGGAGTTTATTTTTAGGAATATCGATGTTAGCGCTCATGGCTGACCCAGCGCTTGCCGTGGATACAAGCCAAACCTACTCGAGCGGAATTCTGGTTGGTGCTTTCCTGGCTTTCTGTGCACTGATTGTTGTCGCGCAACTAATGCCAACACTTATTATCCTGTTCAGTTTTGTCAAAGGATTGATTAATGGCACAAATAAACAGGTCGCCCGTCAGAGCAGCAGGAGATAAGGTTCTGTCGAAATTTAACTGGCCCATAACGTAGAAGGAGACAATCATGAAAATTTACAGAAGCTTGTTTTTGGGAATATCGATGTTAGCACTCATGGCTGATCCAGTGCTTGCCGTAGATACAAACCAAACCTACTCGAGCGGAATCCTGGTTGGTGCTTTCCTGGGTTTTTGTGCACTGATTGTTGTCGTGCAACTGGTTCCGACGATCATACTCTTAATCGGTTTTGTCAAAGCTGTGTTCCAGGGGACTGACAAGCAGGCGAGTCACCAAAGTAGCAGGAGTTAGGATTCTTTCAAGTTAACGAGCAACATCGCACAAAAGGGGCCCTGCACGAATATGCAGGCCCTTTTTGCGTTTTTGTTCAGAATCAAAATTCTGAATAAATTTCGGCTGACATCATTCATTCTGTTTTACTGCCTGAATTTTAACTTAAAAATAACCGCGATCATGATGACCCTCTTTATTGTTGATTGATTTCCCCGTAACGAAAACAATCGGTGGTGTGATCATTGACCATGCCGATTGATTGCATGTAGGCGTAGCAGATGGTCGGGCCGACGAAATTGAATCCGCGTTTTTTAAGATCTTTGCTCAGTTGGTTGGAAATTATGCTGTGGGCGGGGATGTCGCTGAGGTTTTTCCGTTTGTTAACGATCTGTTTGCCATCAACATAATGCCAGAGGTAATCCGCAAAAGAAGAAAACTCTTCACGGACCTGCAAAAAGCCCCGTGCGTTTTTGACCGTTGCTTCAATTTTGAGGCGATTGCGGACGATGCCGGTATCGTGCATAAGGCGTTCTATTTCATTCTGGTCGTAGTTGGCGATAATATCTGCATCGAAACCATGAAAAGCTTGCCGATAGTTGTCGCGCTTTTTCAGGATGGTCAGCCAACTGAGACCTGCCTGGGCACCTTCAAGAATCAACATCTCAAAGAGCAGGCGGTCGTCATAAACGGGCACGCCCCAGTCTTCGTCGTGGTAGGCGACATATTGCGGGTCGCTGCCACACCATGTGCAACGCTTGACCATTGCTCTCTCCGTTGTGAATAGTATTCGCTTACAGCTTGTCCCTGCCTTATTCCCAGAGGCCGAGTTTGTTCTTCTTGGCTTCTGCTTCAGCAGTCAAAAAATCTTCTTTCAGACGGAAGGAAAACCTTCTGTAAACAACAGCCAGGCCATGTTCGAGCAGCACCCGGTTGAGTAATCGTCCATCGGGCAGGTGAACATAGGCAAGCAGACGACCATGGCGGTCACGCGGAGAAGCATCAAGTGACAGGGTGACCCTTTGGCCTTTGACCTGTTCAATGTTGAACTCTTTGGCGAGTTGGTAAATCTGTCGTTGTCGTGTGGCTGAAATACCCTGCTTGATGAGATACCGGTCGCGTTGCGAGTTTTCTCGCTCCGGAGTGTCGATACCGATCAGGCGAACTTTGCCGATGGGGTCAATCTTGAGAGTGTCGCCATCGTAAATCCAGGTGACAGTGCCTTGCAGTGGGGGAGCCGGTTCCTTTGCGCAGGCAGGTAGAACCAGAGCGAAGCTTAGACAGAGGAGAAATAAGAGGATTCTCAAGGTTAGCCACGGCCCCAGAAGAGGCGGCAGAAAACGCCGGTGCAAAGCCCCCAGATCAGGTTGTAGGCAAAAATGAAGAGTGGCGTCAATTGGCCGAGTTCAAGTCCCAACCATCGGTAACTGGTCATGTAAGGATAAACGACTAAAAGTTGAAATAAAGTGGGTAACAGGCTAATCCACAGACCTTTGCGAGCCCAGTGACGGCGTGATTTGAGAGGACCAACGGCGAGGAAATAAGCCAGGCCCCAAAGTCCGCCCCAGACCAGGCGTGAATAGATCCAGTCAGTTGTCAGCGCAGGTGTCATGCGCACACCGGCCATTGCTGGAAAGCCCATCTGTCCAGATTTCCAGGCCACCAGGCTGCTGCAAAGCGCACCGAGCATTCCGGCGCAGAAACAAACAGTTATCAGGGCTTTGGTCCGTGGCATGGGTTCTCCTACTAATAACCTCAGCTTTCGCTTGGGGCGGCTCCTTCGTTCATGCTGCCAGTTCGGTAACCTTGCAGGTCAAGGGCTACGTAGGTGAAACCGGCATCCTTGAATACGGCCAGTATTCGTTTGCGCATGTTATCATCAATGATTCTAGGTAGTTCATCAAGAGCTACTTCGATGCGAGCGGTCTCATCGTGGTAGCGAACCCGAAAGGTGTGGAAGTTATTTTCACGCATGAAGGTTTCACAAAGATCGATCTGCTGCAGGCGTTCGGCAGTAATGCGGGTGCCGTAGGGAAATCGCGAGGCGAGGCAGGCGAAGGGTTGTTTATCTGCTGTCGAAAGGCCGCTGCGGCGACTTAGCGCGCGGATGTCTTCCTTGGTCAGGCCTGATTCAAGCAGGGGAGAGCGAATCTGCAGCTCGGTTGCAGCTTGCCGTCCTGGCCGGTAGTCATCGAGGTCGTCAAGATTCGAGCCGTCGAGAACCTCTGCATAACCAAGCTCTTTTGCCTTGTTCTGGCAGATTTCGAAAAGCTCTTTCTTGCAGTGGTAACAACGCAGCGGCGGGTTGTCGGCAAAGCCGGGGATCAGCAGCTCGTTACTGTCGATAACGATCTGTTGAACGCCAAGCTCCTTTGCCAGCCTGACACTTTCGTTGAACTCGTAACTCGGGTAGGTCGGCGAGGTGGCTGTCAGAGCTATGACACGCTCAGCACCGAGGACATCCCGGGCTGCCTGAAGTAAAAAAGTCGAGTCAACGCCGCCGGAAAAGGCGACCACTACCGAGCCAAGCTCTGTGAGAAGGTCTTTTAGCTTTTGAAATTTAGTATCAAGATTCATAAGATAAATTAAGGCCAACGGTTAGTGACCGAAGGCCTTTGGGTTCGTGAGCTGTTAAGGTCGCTCAGTCAAAAATATTCGTGGAGAGGTAGCGTTCGCCGGTATCACAGAGAATCGTGACGACATTTTGCTCTGGCTTCAGTCGCGCAGCAATCTGGCGGGCAGCAAAGACATTGGCACCGGAGGAGATACCGACAAAAACGCCCTCATCTCGGGCAAGATCGCGGGCAGTCTCCATCGCTTGCTCATTGGTGACAGTGACAATCTCGGTAAGGATATCCGTGTTGAGAACATCCGGAACAAAGCCCGCGCCAATGCCCTGGATTTTGTGTGGGCCAGGCTCACCGCCTGAGAGTACAGATGAATCACTCGGCTCTACTGCGATGATCAGTGCTTCAGGATTCTTATCTTTGATCGCCTGGCCAGCTCCGGTGATCGTGCCGCCGGTACCGACGCCAGCGACCAGGGCATCAACCTGATTGTTCAAGTCGCGCAAAATTTCAGGTCCGGTTGTTTCAAAATGAACTTTCGGGTTGGCAGGGTTGCAGAATTGCTGGGGCATAAAGGCCTTGCGCTCGGCAGCAACCTCTTCCGCTTTTGCTATTGCTCCACGCATCCCCTTGGCTCCGGGAGTGAGGATAAGTTCAGCACCAAAAGCACCGAGCAGGCGACGACGCTCCATAGACATGGTGTCGGGCATGATCAAGACGATTTTGTAGCCTTTGATTGCACCGACTAAGGAGATGCCAATACCAGTATTGCCACTGGTTGGTTCGACAATAACATCACCGGGCTTCAGCAGACCGTCCTGCTCGGCCTGCTCGATCATCGCTTTGGCAATGCGATCCTTGACGCTACCGCCAGGGTTGGCATTCTCCAGCTTGCCCCAGAGTGCTGCTGATCCTGCCGGTGTGCTTAATTTCACCAAAGGGGTGTTGCCGATGCGATCGAGTGTTGAAGAGTATTTCTCTGCCATTGATAGAGTCTCCTTAAAGGCCTTACATGTCGCTTTAAATGAAGTACATGAAGCGGTGGTCCAGTTCCTTGTCCATGCCCATGGCCTTAGCGTTGTCACACAAGTCCTTCAAGGTTACAGAACTCAGGTAGTCATTAAGGCGCTTGCTCGCTTCCAGCCAGACTTTCTGCGTGACACATTGGTTGTCCAGGTCACACTCTTTTTTACAGCCTTTGCCCGACTTGACACAGTCAACCAGGGCCATTTCGCCTTCTGCGGCGACAATGATCTGGTGAACGTTTATTTCGTGAGGTTTACGGGACAAAAAATATCCACCTTGAGGGCCTCGGCGACTTTTCAGCAGACCTCCTCGCTTCAGATCTTGGAAGATCTGTTCAAGATAGCGCGGAGAGATGTTCTGACGGCGACTGATATCTTTGATCTGTGCGGGTAGAGTCCCGGCATGATAGGCCATATCAAAGAGAGCCCGCAGACCATATCGGCTTTTGGTAGATAAACGCATAGGTAATCTCCTGAAGTTTTTGTTGGTAGGACTTTTAGTAAAGTCTATATTACTTGTCAAGAACTTAGTTGTCATTAAACTTTTGTAAATGATGGAAATAACCTATACTAAATGCCATCAAACTACACAAGCATTCTTAATATGATTGAGCAACCTTTTGAAATTAAGGCCCCGGTTGCATGGCTGCCAGCAGGCTTAATCAGCTGGTATGCACCTGATGGCTCGCCTGTTGCGCTGGTGACTGCCTGGGTTGCTCTGGTCGGCGGCGATAACCCGCGGATCAGGACAGCATGGCATGGCCATCACGATCTATTGTCACGCTCCTGGGTTGGTGGTGACTTTGTCCTGAATGTTCCGTATGAGAAAGATCTGGGTACTATTCGAGAAGTTATGTGTCAGGGGAAACTCTGTCTGAATGTTCAGGAAACACTCGGTTATACGTCTACCTCAGGCATTGCCGCTGTTGCGCCTCGATTGCTCGACTGTGCCGTGCAGATTGAATGCCTTGGTGGCAGACTGGTTGACTCTGCTTTTGATACGGAGCTTTGCGGTGATGTGGTTCGCGTGCATCGCGATGAAGTCGTTATTGATACGACTGATATTCCGGACCTTTGTGCAATTCAGCCCTTAATCCCGTTGAGAACCCCATGACAGTATGACAACCATAATGATCCAAAACGTAGAAAGGGCCAGCTAGCAGCTGGCCCTTTCTTTATCTCTTGTTGACGCATGCCGAGTTATTCGTCCTCAGCACTTGGCCAATGAAGATTGTCGACGAAAGAGGCAATACCGTAAGTCACCAGAAAGGCCACCATAGAAACAGCCAAACTGGCTCCGGCAGGAATCAAGAACATCTGGTGTCCCAGGTAATCCCAACAGAACATCACTCCGGCGATCCAACCGAGGGTAAAACTCACACCGACGACGTGTTTGATAAGTTCCAGGTAGATAACAAAGGTGTAAACCATGTCACCAGCATCTTCTGCACAAACACCTTCGAGGGCAAGACGACGATTCAGACTGCCAGCAACGAGGCGGCAAGCGATCCACATGCAGAGGAAGAACGCGCCCGTGTAGATGGCGTGTCTTGCAAAGAGTCCTGCGTGTGCGTCGATCTTCTGTGCGCCAACGGCAAAAAAGAGTGTAGAGGAAAGAGCAGCCAGGTAGACCGGACGGGTGCTGTTGATAATCGAAATTCTGATTTTTTGGAACATGACGGTCTCCCAATTTGAGTGGGTTGTTCCAATTACTTGTTTTTAATCTAGATCATTTTCGCTGTTTGCACGGCGTCAGTCCAGTTAGAAATATATAATTTAATCTTATTTAATTTGAGGATTAAAATAAAATCACCAAACAATAACAATGGCTTGCTTGTGTAAGCGGCCGATTTTAATCCGTGTTTTTGGGTGAGAAGAGAATTGTTTTTGATTAATTTTTGATTTTAAGGCGTTATGTTGCGTTTCTGGGAGGATGTCGGACTATACGGGCCGAAGCGAAAATTCGGAAGTTTGAGACCAGATTTTGGCTCGTTTGAGAGTAATAGCCGTAGCTATTGGTAGAAAAGGAGCTGAGATATGGGCCAAACAGCCGGATTTGCAGCCGGGTCATGGATAGTCCGACAGCCTCCTAGAGACAGGGCATGAGACGGCCAATCAGAGCCGGAACGGCGGTCTCAACACGTAGTGGCCGGTTGCCAAGATGAATCGGAGTCAGGCCTGCTGCAACCAGCTTTTCTACTTCGTAGGTCGTGAAGCCACCTTCGGGACCAATTGCCAGAGTTACTTTCTTTTCTACATTAGCGGGGCAGGGTTGTGACGCTCCGGGATGGGCAACCAGGGCGCAAGTCCCTGCAGCCATGTCCGGCAAGGTGTCTTCAACAAAGGGTTTGAAGCGTTGTTGCAATTGAACCGAGGGCATCATTGTATCGCGAGCCTGTTCCAGGCCGAGGATGAGTTGTTTTCTGATGGCCTCTGGCTCAAGTGCGGGGCTCTGCCAGTAGCTTTTATCCACACGCCAACTGTTGAGCAGGATAATTTTTTTCACGCCGATGGTTGTGAGACCTTGTAAAACACGTTTAAAAACTTTAGGGCGAGGCATGGCCAAAACCACGGTTAATGGGATTGGTTCAGGTGGCTGTTGGTCCAGTTGAATCTCCAGATCCAGAGTCGTCGCATCGATAGCCAGCACAGTTCCTGTTCCGGTTTGGCCACCGAGCAAACCGACTTGCAGCACTTTGCCGTTGGTGACGTTAAGGATCTCGCGGGCATGCTCATAGCGTCGGCCATGGAGCCTGGCGCGGCTGTCGTCAATAAAGTCTTCCGGAAAGAGCAGAATAAGATTCATGGTTACGAGAGGTTTTCAGAAGTCAGAAGTCAGAAGTCAGAAGTCAGAAGCTGGCTGTGTCGTGCATGGTCTAGTCGAGAGGTTCCCAATTGATAACTTCATTCTGGAAGTCGACCTGATACGGATGTCTTTTTAGAAAGTCCATCCCAAGCATACCGTCAAAAGGCAGGTTTTGCCCTTTGAGGTTGATAACCATAGCGTAGGCCTTTTCCTCTTTAAATGGACCGATGGTAATATGTCTGAACTTGATTTTTACCGATTTGACAGTACCGCCTCCGGCAACTCTTGCTTTGTATCTTTTACCGCTGGGCAGATCCAGTTCTGCGATTGATTCTCTGTGAAAAACAGTTGTCGTGGCACCGGTATCAAGGAGCAGGGAAAGTTTTACAGTGCGGTTTCCCATGGCGACTTCAACGGGGACCATAACCCGATTCCTGCTTATTTTGACTGGAGTCTGATGTGCCCGTAGTTTCTTCTTTGCCGCGGAGCTGTCAGTTTTTTGTTGTTTGATAATATCTTTCGTTGGTGGCTCTTTGCCTTCTTGCAGCTTTTCGTAAACAATCAGTGAGTCATTTGCTTCAGATATAGAAGACATATCATCGCGAAACTGTGCAGGAACCTTGCTTTCGTCATCGACAAAGGTGAGACGACCATTCGCGTCACGATATTTGTATATCTCGGTCAGACCATCAACCGGGAGTGTCAGTATCAGGCTGCAGAGAAGCAATATGCGAAACAAAACATTCATGTCATTCACCTGCGCTGTTCGCAACGCTTATTTTGCCGGAAGAACATTCTCTTCGAAGCTCAGCGTCTGAAAGTAGTCCTCGTTAGTCTCGGCGCGTCGAATTAATTCAACCGAACCGTCAGTACGCAGTAACAGCTCTTTAGGGCGCAGGCGGCCATTGTACTGGAAGCCCATAGCGTGGCCGTGGGCGCCGGTGTCGTGAATCACCAGCAGGTCGCCCTCATGGATCGGCGGCAGGTCGCGCTGGACGGCAAATTTATCGTTATTCTCACAGAGCGAGCCAGCTATGTCGTAAGTCTCTGATTTGGTCCGGTCACTTTTGCCAATGACATCCACATGGTGATAAGCGTCGTACAAGGCAGGACGCATCAGGGACGACATGCAGGCATCAACACCGACGTACTGCCGGTAAATACTTTTGTGGTTGATCGCCCGGGTCACCAATGCTCCGTGTGGTCCGGTGATCCAGCGACCACTCTCCATATACATACGTGGGGCATAGCCATGCTCTGATTTGAAATCGTTGAAGAGCTCGGTAATCTCTTTGGCCATGGCGTCAAGGTCGAGAGGAGAGTCCTCAGGTTTGTAGGGGATGCCAAGACCGCCGCCGATGTTCAGGAATTCGAAACGGATTCCCAGTTCGTCTTCGACCATTGCCGAAATCTGCAGGAGCATACGTGCAGTTTCCACAATATAGCTGTAGTCCCTTTCGTTGGAAGCCACCATGGTATGCAGGCCGAAACGTTTGGCTCCTCGCTCCATCGCCATTTTGTAAGCAGAGATCACCTGCTCATGACTGATGCCATACTTGGCTTCCACCGGATTGCCGATAATGATGTTGCCGGTACGGCGCGGGCCGGGATTGTAACGAAAGCAGACCAGCTCAGGAAATACCGGGACCTTGGCGATCAGAGAGATATCATCGAGGTTCAGAATACTGCCACCTTCAGCAGCGGCAGCCAAAAACTCATCCTCAGTGGTATTGTTCGAGGTGAACATGATGTCTTCACCGCTGCCACCGGCATCTCTGCTCATAATCAGTTCCGGAATAGAACTGCAGTCGAAGCCGAAATCCAACTCTTGCATCAATTCCAGAATGCGCGGATTTGGCAGCGCCTTGACGGCATAGTAT
Organism: Desulfuromonadales bacterium; assembly: GCA_030640215.1. Taxonomy (GTDB): domain Bacteria; phylum Desulfobacterota; class Desulfuromonadia; order Desulfuromonadales; family BM103; genus M0040. Next base: position 3,143 of record DAOWJU010000112.1, on the reverse strand, counting down.
TCGCGAAAGCCCTCAATGCCGGAAAAGGCCTTTTTCAACTCCTCTCCAGTTGCTCGGATACCTGCTTCATCGTAGATATGAAAAGGCGTGCCATAGTGTTTGGCAATATCGTCAGTGATAGGGAAAAGACGATCCTGAAAAGATTGCGATATGGGCATGACGAAAAAACTCCTTGCAGCGATTGTGTAATAAACCGGGTGAGGAGCAGATGCTCCTCATAACTTAAGGGGCAAGATATAACTGATCAGGTTAGAAAAGACAAGTCGACGAGAGAAAATGGGATCAAAACAGGTAGATTGTGACAGGGTCGAGCAGCATCAATCAGAATCTCATCGCAAAACGGCTGCTGCAGCGCCGATGATTCCGGCGTCGTTGCGTAAAGTCGCCGGAAGAATCTCGGTATTAATGGTCAGGTGTGGAAAGAATTGAGCGTGGTTCTTGCTGATTTCACCACCAATGATAAAGAGATCAGGCCAGAAGAGTTCCTCAAGGCGGCGCAGGTAGTCGTCGAAACGTTTTGCCCATTCAGGATAAGAAAGATTGAGTCTGGTGAGTACGGCGGCAGAGGCAATCTTCTCAGCGCTCTTACCGTGCAGTCGTAAATGGCCGAGCTCCGTATTCGGTATCAGAGTGTTGTCCCGGAAAAGGGCTGTCCCCAGGCCGGTGCCCGCCGTTACCACAATCGTTGTGCCGGAGGCTTTACTGCCAGCGCCGTAATGCATCTCTGCTAGGCCTGCAGCATCGGCGTCATTCAGTACTGTCGTATCGAGTCCGGTTCTTGCCGATAACAATTCAACAACATCCACGCCGATCCATCCCGCATCAATATTTGCTGCCGTACAAGCGATGCCGTTGCGGATGACAGATGGCAGTCCACAACCGATCTGACCTGTCCAGTTGAAGTGCGCGATAATCTCTGCAATGATTTCGGCGATGGCAAATGGGGTGGCTGGTTGTGGTGTTGCGATACGCACCTTGTCGGCCACGAGCGTGCCATTGACAGGGTTGACTGGAGCGGCTTTGATGGCTGATCCACCGATATCTATGCCGAGAATATTCATAAAAAGTAAGTTCTTTAAAATTTAGTGTGCAGCGAAACCGAACCACTGCGGGAAGATCACCAGGATTCCCAGCACGATAGCCTGGAGAATGATAAAAGGAATAACTCCATAATAGATGTCGGAAGTTTTTACCTCGGGCGGTGCGACCCCTTTCAGGTAGAAGAGACTGAAGCCGAAGGGCGGTGTGAGGAACGAAGTCTGCAGGTTCATGGCGACGAGAATGGCATACCAGATAAGATCAATTTCAAGGTTTGCCGCAATCGGCGCAAGAATTGGTACCACGATGTAGGAGATTTCGACGAAATCGATAAAGAAGCCGAGCACCATGATGACGATCATGGAGAGGATCAAAAATCCCCATTTCTCACCAGGCAGGCTCATCATGAAGTCTTCAACGATCCAGTCACCGCCGGTGTAGGTAAAGACCATCGAGAAGGCGGTAGAGCCGATCAGGATGGCGAAGACCATCGCAGTGATCTTGATTGTCTCCAGAGTACTGTCCCAGATCATTGATACCGATAACTGCCGGTACATGGCGGCCAGGATAATGGCACCGATACCACCTACTGCTGATGACTCGGTCGGAGTGGCAACACCGGCCAGAATCGAACCAAGCACCAGGATGATTAATACCAGCGGTGGAATGATTGCTTTAAGCGCCCGGAGTATCTGTTGCTTTTTACTGCCCAGCATCCCTTCCAGTTGTACTGGTGGTGCCAGGTGCGGCTTGATCCAGCAAATGACCGCAATATAGACCACGAAGAAGCCGACCAGAGAGAGCCCCGGCCAGAAAGCAGCCTTGAAAAGGTCGCCGACCGGTACCTGGAAGACATCACCGAGGATGATCAGGATGATCGATGGTGGAATAATCTGACCGAGGGTGCCGGCACCGCAAATGGCCCCAGCGGCCAGTCTCTTGTCATAATTATACTTGAGCATAACCGGTAGAGAGATGACGCCCATAGCCACCACGCTGGCGCCGACGACGCCGGTGGATGCAGCCAGAAGTGCTCCGACCAGCACGGTAGAAATGGCGATGCCGCCGCGCATTTCACCGAAGAGGAAACCCATCGATTCGAGCAAGCGTTCAGCCAGCCTCGATTTTTGCAGTACCAGCCCCATAAAAATAAAGAGGGGGATCGCCATCAGGATGGTGTTGTTCATGATCGCCCAGATGCGGTGTGGCATCAGGGCAAACATCCGCGGGCCTTCAGCGAACAGGCCAAAGAAAACGGCAACGCCTCCGAAGGTAAACGCCACCGGGAAGCCTATCAGAAGCAGCACCAGGGCGACACCAAACATTACAAGACCGATCATGCGTTAACTACCTTTATGTAATCGACCTGAGGTCGTATTAAACAAGTCCATCAATTCAACATTCATTAAAGGTTGCCTTTTAGAGAACGTCGTCCTCGATATGATGCACTGTGGGTGCTTCAACTCCTCGAAAAACGTTGATGTTCCGTACAATAAAACCACAGGCTGAAATAATCAGAAAAATAAATGAAAGCGGAATGACAGCTTTGATCAGCCAGCGATAATGCAGACCGCCAGGATCGCCGCTGATTTCATGCATCACATAAGCTTCCTTGACGTACCAGATCGAGCCCTGAATGATCAGAACCGCCAGCGGCACCAGGAACAAGAGGGTGCCGGCAATATTCACGATGGCTTTCCAGCGTGGGGAGAATTGGTCATAGAGGACGTCAACACGAACATGGCCGTCCTCTTTCAGGGTGTAAGACATGCCGAAGAGGAAAACAACGGCGAAGAGGTGCCACTCCAGTTCCTGCAGGGCAATGGAGCCGGTGCGAAAGAAATAGCGCATGATCGCATCGTAGAAGACGTTGACCAGCATAACCAGGCAGAGAACCCCGGAAATCCAGCCCATCAGGTCGGAAAAGCGGTCAAAGAGGCGTTCCAGTTTTATTAGCATGTGTAGTGCTCGAATGCTCTTGGAAAGAAAAATGGGCCCCCGGACCTCCCGGGAGCCCGTTACATTTGATTAAAGGTTGTCTTTCAGATACGCATAGTCAGAAATTTCGGTCCACTTGCGGACTTTCTTCATATACGCCTGCTGAG
>DAOWJU010000186.1 GCA_030640215.1 Desulfuromonadales bacterium | reverse complement strand
GCTTCCTCGCCGGTATCTCTGGCAACAACACCAGTCAATCCGATCATTGCGCCGAGGGCGACAACATTGGCGACAATCTCACGACCAATCTCTTCCTTGGCCATACGCGTAATTGGTAGGCGAAGGACTTTAAAATCGCCTTCTGGAGCTGTGTGCACGAAGTCAGCGTCAATCAAAAGCAGGCCGCCTTCTTTGATGCCGTTTGCGTATTTGTCGGCAGCTTCCTGGGTCATTGCCAGGCAGGTATCAACAATCGTTGCTTTGGGGTAGTCAATTGGTTCATCAGAAATGATGACCTCAGACTTTGATGCGCCGCCGCGGGCTTCAGGGCCGTAACTCTGTGACTGTACGGCATTTTTACCTTCAATGATAGATGCGGCTTCTGCAAGTATAATCCCGGCGGTGATCAGGCCTTGACCACCAGCACCGGAAAAGCGAAGCTCATAACGTTCAGCCATGGTTCTTTCTCCTTTTCGTAGTGATCAGGCGCCTTGCGCCTTCTTGATAACATTTGCGTACTGAACAGTATACTCAGGCTTCTCTGTGTCCTGGAAGAGTACGCCAGTCAGGAACTTGCCCTCAAGTTGCTCGGCAGTCATCTTGGCAGCAGCTTTGACAGAAACGGCCTCAGTTTTGAGACGTTTCATCATGTCGATAACTGAACGGAACTTGTTGCGGCGACCGTAGGTGGTCGGGCAGTCGTCGATAACCTCGATGATCGCCATACCTTTATGCTGAATACCCTTAACGATCAGCTTGTCAATCTCGCGCGGGTGAGCAGCGGTGGTTCGTGCTACAAAAGTAGCACCGGCACCGATAGCCAGCTTGGAGATGTCGAAGATTGGGTCTGGGTTGCCGTAAGGAGTGGTCGAAGCCAGGTCACCAGTCGGTGTACAAGGCGAGAACTGACCACCGGTCATGCCGTAGATGTAGTTGTTCATCAATACATAGGTCATGTCGATGTTACGACGACACGCATGGATGAAGTGGTTGCCGCCGATAGCAGTACCGTCACCATCACCGCCAACGCAGATAACGTTCATTTGCGGCTTGGCCATCTTGACGCCAGTTGCAAAGGCCGCTGCACGACCGTGAGCGGTATGCAGGGTGCAAGCATCAAGGTAACCGGGCAGACGACTTGCGCAGCCGATACCGGAAACGATAGCAGTGTTTTTGCGATCAAGTTCGCAAGTGTCCATGGCCCGGATCAGGCCTTTCATGACAATACCGTGACCGCAGCCGGGGCACCAGATGTGTGGTAGCTTGCCGGGGCGGATAGACTTTTCGTAATCGTAAGCCATTAGAGAACCTCCTTAACCTTGTCCATGATCTGACCTGGGTTGAGCGGATCACCGTCTACCCGGCCTTCATGGACCACAACGCAGTTGCCTTTGGCAACGCGTTCAACTTCGAGGACCATCTGGCCGAGGTTCATTTCGGCGACGACGATCGCTTTAGCTTGCTCTGCCAATTCAGCAGTACGTTTCGCCGGGAAAGGCCAGAGAGTAATCGGGCGGAACAGACCAGCCTTGATGCCTTCTTTACGCAGCTCATTGACTGCATAACGGGCCGAGCGGGAGGTTGAACCGTAAGCCCAGATGACGACATCAGCATCTTCAGTCAGATACTCTTCGTATGACTCAATGTCGGCGATATTGTCCATGACCTTGTCAATCTGGCGGCGTTCTTCAGCATCGACCAGACTTGCCTTGGTGGTCGGGAAGCCGTCGTCAGCCTTGTTCAGGCCTGTGACGTGATACTTATAATCAGAACCGAAAGCAGCCAATGGTGGAACCTGGCCTTTGGTCGAGTCGTAAGGTTTGTAGTCTTCTGGGCTAACACTTGGAGCTTCGCGGTCAATAACCTCAAGCTCACCCGGCTCGGGGAACTCGATGCGCTCACGCATGTGACCGACGATCTCATCATAGAGGACCTGTACCGGCATGCGGTATTTTTCTGCCAGATTGAAAGCTCGCACCGTTTCGGAGAAGATCTCCTGACAGGAATCAGGTACCAGAGCGATAGCGGCATGATCACCGTGTGTTCCCCACATGGCCTGCATGACGTCGGACTGGCCAGGGCCAGTCGGCATGCCGGTTGAAGGACCACCACGCATAACGTTGATGATGACACAGGGGACTTCGGCAATGCAGGCATAGCCGATCAGCTCCTGCTTGAGGGAGACGCCAGGACCGGAGGTTGCGGTAATCGCTTTGGCACCAGTCAAGGATGCACCGATGACAGAAGCCATCGCTGCGATTTCGTCTTCCATCTGAATGAATTTGCCACCGACCTTAGGGAGTTCGACTGAAAGAACTTCAGCGACCTCGGTCGAAGGGGTGATGGGGTAACCTCCGAAGAATTTACACCCGGCGTAAAGAGCGCCTTGTGCACAAGCTTCATTCCCCTGTAATAGAGCAACTTTCTTAGCCACGTTTACTCTCCTTAAGAATAGGAATTAATCGTTTACTCGTCATGAACCTTGATGGCAAAGTCCGGGCAAAGCAGTTCGCACTGCATGCACTTGATGCAATCTTCTGGTCTTGGGGCTGTGACCAGGAAGACATCCATCTCAAGGACATCCTTCGGGCAGAATTCGACGCAGATACTGCAACCCTTGCAGTTGCGCTCGATGATTTCGAGTCTTGCACTCATTCTGTTTCATCTCCTTTGTACTAGTTTTTTTGCGTATAACCGGTGAAATTTGCGGCGCAAGTTAGCATGATTGCCGCTCTCGTTCCACAATAAATTTGGTCTACCCACTACTTTTTTCCACATATTTAACGTGGCTTAAAAAAAACTTTAAAACAGCGCCAAATTACAGCCATACAAGAAAGAAGGGCAATGTTGCCATTGCCCTTCTTTGGGTTTGGCTTTCGAGTCAAATTTTACAGAACACCCATTTTCTCGAGATCAGCAATCAGACCTTTCACTGCATTAGCAGAGTTGTCCATCAGAGCCTGCTCGGTTGCGTCGAGTTTGAATTCGATGATCTTTTCGATGCCAGCAGCTCCAAGGACGCAAGGAACACCAACGTAGAAACCGTCAACACCGAACTCGCCGTTAAGCAGAGCGCAGACCGGCAGGACGCGCTTTTGATCCTTGAGGATTGACTCAGTCATAGCGATGGCTGCAGAAGCAGGGCTGTAGAAAGCGCTGCCAGTCTTGAGCAGCTTGACGACTTCGCCGCCAGCAGCTTTGGTGCGCTCAACCATAGCAGTCATGACTTCTTCCGCCTTGGCAGCAGAGCCATACTTTTGCTCGAGCATCTCCATGACCGGGATGCCCTGAACGCTGGCATAACGGATCAGAGGAACCATGGTGTCGCCGTGTCCGCCGAGGGTCATTGCAGTCACGTCTTTGACGGATACTTCGAGTTCCCAAGCGATGAATGCTGCGAAGCGGGCAGAATCGAGGACACCAGCTTGGCCGATGACACGCTCTGCCGGGAAACCGGTGACTTTGCGGCACAGGGTAACCATGGCGTCGAGAGGGTTAGAGATAACGATGACGATTGCGTTAGGAGCATTGTCACGGATACCCTCAGCAACAGCAGTCATGATCTTGGAGTTAACTTCGATCAGGTCGTCGCGGCTCATGCCGGGCTTACGAGGCAGGCCAGCAGTAACGATGACAACGTCTGAATCAGCGATGTCAGTGTAGCTGTTGGTACCGGTACAGGAAACGTCAAAGCCATCAATTGGCGATGCTTCAGCAAGGTCGAGAGTTTTGCCCTGAGGCATATCCTCAACGATGTCGAACAATACTACGTCACCCAGTTCACGCAGGCAGGCCAGTTGAGCCAGCACGCCACCAATCTGTCCACCACCGATCAATGAAATCTTTGCTCTTGCCATTTTCTCTCTCCTTTATAAGTTGGAATAAAGAATCGGGACGAAGCCAATTGGCTTCGTCCCATCCGTGTTGAATTACATATTGTCGATAATTGCGTTCAGGGTTGCGCTTGGGCGCATAGCTGCCGCAGCTTTGGCCGGGTCGAACTTGAAGTAACCACCGACGTCAACCGCAGGGCCTTGACAGTCGATCATCTCAGCATCGATCTTCTCAACGTTCGCTTCAATATCTGCAGCAACCTTGGCAAAACGTGCCTTCATCTCGGCATCTTTGTCCTGAGCTGCGAGTGCCTGTGCCCAGTAGAAGCCCAGGTAGAAGCTACCACCGCGGTTGTCGATTTCTTTGACTTTACGGGAAGGCAGCTTCTGGTTCTCCAGATACTGACCGATGGCAGCATCAAGAGTCTCGGCCAGGATTGCAGCCTTTGGGTTGTTGTCAGCTCTTGCCGCTTGCTCCAGTGAAGGAACCAGCGCGCAGAATTCACCGAGGGAGTCCCAACGGATGTGGCCTTCCTTGAGGAACTGCTGTACGTGCTTGGGAGCAGAACCACCAGCGCCGGTTTCGAACAGTCCGCCACCGTTGATCAAAGGAACGATCGACAGCATGCGAGCCGAAGTGCCGAGTTCGAGGATCGGGAAGAGGTCGGTCAGGTAGTCTCTCAGTACGTTACCGGTAACAGCGATGGCGTTCTTGCCTTCGCGAACCAGCTTCAGGGAGAACTTCATTGCGGAAACCGGATCCATGATCTGGATGTCGAGGCCAGCAGTGTCGAACTCAGGCAGGTACTTGTTGACCTTTTTGATGATTTCGGTGTCGTGACCACGATTCGCATCGAGCCAGAAGACACAAGGCTCACCGGAAGCCTTGGCGCGATTGACAGCCAGCTTGACCCAGTCCTTGATCGGAATATCTTTAACCTGACTGGACCGATAGATGTCGTCCTTGCTGACCGGCTGCTCAAGCAGAACGGTACCATTGGAAGCAACGACCTGGAACTTACCAGCCGAAGGAGCTTCAAAAGTCTTGTCGTGGGAACCGTACTCTTCAGCTTTCTGCGCCATCAGGCCGACGTTGGCAACACTACCCATGGTGGCAGGGTTGAACTGGCCGTTCTTGTTGGCGTCTTCACAGATCTCACGGTAGATAGTGGCGTAACAGCGATCAGGAACCATGGCGATCGTGTCCTGCAGCTCGTCCTGCAGGTTCCACATCCGGCCGCCATCACGGACAACATTCGGCATCGATGCATCAACGATGACATCATTGGGAACATGCAGGTTGGTGATGTTCTTGCGGGAGTCAACCATGGCCAGAGCGGCCTGGCCTTCGTAACAAGCATCGATATCGGCTTCGATTTCGGCTTTCTTGTCAGCCGGAAGCTTGTTCAGCTTGTTGAGAATGTCGCCCATGCCGAAGTTCGGGTTGGCACCGATCGATGCCAGGGTGTCGGCGTGCTTCTCAAGAGCATCTTTGAAGTAAACTTTGACACAGTGACCGAACATAATTGGGTCGGAGATCTTCATCATGGTGGCTTTGAGGTGCAGGGAGAGCAATACGCCCTTCTCTTTGGCCTCAATAGCGGTCTTGGCATAGAACGCTTGCAGCGCGGCAACTTTCATGACTGAGCTGTCAAGAACTTCGCCAGCCTGCAGGGCCAGGCCTTCTTTCTTTACAGTTACATTGCCCGCGGCGTCAACGAACTGAATCTTGACGGTGTCAGCAGCGTCCATAGTGACTGATTTTTCGGTCTCGTAGAAGTCGCCACCGTCCATGTGAGCAACACGGCACTGGGATGTGCCAGGAGTTGGCCAGTCTTGCATCATGCGGTGCGGGTTCTTCTGAGCGAATTTCTTAACCGAAGCAGCAGCGCGGCGGTCGGAGTTACCTTCACGCAGAACCGGGTTAACAGCGGAACCGAGGCATTTGGCAAAACGGGCCTGCAGCTCTTTCTCCTCCGAGGTATTGGCTTCTTCAGGGTAGCTGGGGATATCGTAGCCCTTTTCCTGTAGCTCGGCGATAGCGTCCTGCAGCTGAGGGATCGAAGCGCTGATGTTCGGCAGCTTGATAACGTTGGCTTCCGGTTTCACAACCAACTCGCCGAGTTCCGAAAGATAATCGGCAACTTTCTGCTCTTCGGTCAAGTTGTCAGGGAAGTTTGCGATAATGCGACCGGACAGTGAGATGTCCATGGTTTCGACATCTACGCCGGTTCCTTTGCAGAACGCCTGCACAATAGGAAGGAATGCGTAGGTCGCTAATGCGGGTGCTTCGTCAATTTCTGACCAGATAATCTTTGCCATTTTTTCTCTCTCCTTGAAGTTTTTATACGGAATCGCCAGAGGCTTAAGCTACAAACAAAAAATGCGCAAGGAAGCCTTGCGGAAAGGTGTATACAGTATACAAACGGCTTTATGGCTGTCAAGGAAAAAGTACGGGAGATTCAGGGCAGCAAACAGGGGGATATTTTAATCAAAAGATAACGAGTTTATAAGCGGGAAGAAGGGGGCTGTTGGCGCTGTAAAAATGTGACAGAAAAACCCTGTAGGACTGAGTTCTGGAAGTGTTCCAAACGCCTCTTTACAATATGTTGCGTTGCGTTTTTAGGGGTGGCAAATGGATTGCCGGAGGAGAGGGCAGGAAACAGTTTTTTATTGCTTGGCTGGTGTCGTCTCCGGGACAGGAAAAATATCCGATTCCCGGGCTTTTTGACGAGCCTCTTCCAGCTCCTTTTTCGTCATGTCGCGACGGATGCCGAGGGTCTGTCCAGGGAAGATCTGGCGGGGATCTTTGATCTGGTCACGGTTGGCCTGGTAAAGCAGTGGCCAGAGCAACCCCTCATTGTAAACCTGCGGCTGTGCCGAGATCGTCCAGAGTGTATCTCCCTCGCCAACGTTATAGTTGGTGGCCGGAGTGACTTTTGGTTTTGGTTTGGCTACCGGTTTAGGCTTTGGTGGAGCTATTTTCGTCTTGCCTGCAGTCTCTTCAGCTTGAGTTTGCAAGGCCAACTGACGGGCTTTCTCTTCTGCCAGGGAACGCTGTGCCTTTTTCTTGGCAGCTTTGGCCCGGCCTTCCTCGGCAAGTGCCGCAGCGCGACGTGCATGTTTCAGAGTGAACTCGAGTGAGTCACGTGCGTCACTGTAGTCAGTCTTTTCTATCGCCTTGCGCGCATCAGCCAGAGCCGTTTTAGCAGCCTGATACTCGGTTGGGGCAAACTTCACCGCTTGCAAGGCGTAGGCTCTACCCACCATATACTCGGCCGCGTCCAATTCCGCATAGGGCGGTTTGGCGCATGAGCTTAAGAGAACGGCGATTGTAATGAAAATCAGACTACGTAACATATAAGTTGATCAATTCCTTGCACCCACACAGAGTTTCCAGGCGGTGCCAGGCTATGCTTGCTTCTGTTGAGAGCGTGCTGCCAGGCGGATACCAAGCTCGCGCAACTGTTTTTCATCGACGGTTCCCGGTGCTTCAGACATCAAACAGGTTGCTTTCTGGGTTTTCGGGAAAGCAATGACGTCGCGAATCGATCCGGCGCCGGTAAGAATCATCATGACCCGGTCGAGTCCGAAAGCGATGCCGCCGTGGGGTGGTGCGCCGAACTCCAGGGCGTCAAGCAGGAAGCCGAACTTCTGGCGGGCTTCTTCTTCGCCAATGCCGAGCAGGTCGAACATGCGACTCTGTACGGCCTGTTCGTGAATACGAATGCTGCCTCCGCCGATTTCTGAACCGTTGAGGACCAGATCGTAGGCCTTGGCGCGGGCCTTGCCGGGATCGGTGTCGAGAAGAGGGATGTCTTCGTCGAGCGGTGCCGTGAAAGGATGATGAACTGCTACGTGGCGGCGTTCATCGCCGTCCCATTCCAACAGTGGGAAGTCGGTTATCCAAACGAATTTGTAACTATTCGGATCGGCCAGCCCAAGCTTGTTGCCCAGATGGCCACGCAGGCGGCCAAGAGCTTCGTTGGTGATAGCGGGCGTGTCTGCACCGAAGAGCAGCAGATCGCCAGGTTGTGCATCGAGAGCTGCGCCGATATCGGCCAACTCCTGTTCGGTAAAGAACTTGGTGATCGGTGATTGCCATGTACCGTCTTCCTGGATCTTGACCCAGGCCATGCCCTTGGCACCGTAAATGGCAACGAAGTCTGTCAACTCATCGAGTTCCCTACGGGAGAAGGTTGCACAACCCTTGGCATTAATTGCCTTAACCAGGCCACCGCTCTCGGCGACACCGGCAAAGACCTTGAAGCCACAGCCTTTGACGATATCGGTAATATTGATCAGTTCCATATCAAAGCGCAGGTCAGGATTATCGACACCGAAACGGTCGAGTGCTTCGGCGTAGCTCATGCGCGGTACAGGTATCGATATGTCCACATCTATTGCCGATTTGAAAACGGTTGACATCATACCTTCCATGATCGACATGATGTCGTCACGGTCAACAAAGGAGAGCTCGCAGTCGATCTGGGTAAATTCCGGTTGGCGGTCTGCGCGCAGGTCTTCATCGCGGAAGCATCTGACAATCTGGAAATAACGGTCGAAACCGGAGACCATGAGCAACTGTTTGAAGATCTGTGGGGATTGCGGCAAGGCGTAGAAATTGCCGAGGTTGACCCGGCTCGGGACCAGGTAGTCACGAGCTCCTTCCGGAGTGCTCTTGGTCAGCATCGGTGTTTCTATTTCCAGAAAGCCATTATCGGTCAGATAGTTGCGGACGGTCTGGGCGACTTTGTGGCGCATGATCAGATTCTTTTGAATCCCATCGCGGCGCAGGTCGAGATAGCGATACTTGAGACGCAGGTTCTCGGCAACTTCGGTAAATTCGTCGAGCATGAAGGGCGGGGTCTTGGCTGGATTGAGAATGCGCAGTTCGCTGATCTCAATTTCGACTTCACCGGTCGGCATCTTCGAATTGACTGTCCCTTCTGGACGTGGAGAGACAGTACCTATGGCCGCAATGACAAATTCGTTGCGGATTGCTTCAGCCTTGCTGTGCGCTGCCGGGTCACGATCTGGATCGAGAGCCATCTGGCAGATGCCAGTGCGGTCACGCAGGTCGATAAAAATCAGGCCACCATGGTCACGCCGACGGTGCACCCAGCCCATAATGCAAACTTCTTTGCCGATAT
>DAOWJU010000173.1 GCA_030640215.1 Desulfuromonadales bacterium | reverse complement strand
TGAGCACGGTGAAGCGCTGGTGGTTGCCGACGTCAACGTAGACGATCGTTTCTCTGACCACTTTGATAAAGCCTCCTCCTTCATTACCCAGTCAGTCCTCTGCGTGCCGGTGCGCAGCAAAGACCGTGTCCTCGGTGTTATCGAACTGGTCAACGGCCCCAACGAAAGAGTTTTCAAAGAAGCTGACCTGCAAATTCTCTCCACCATTGCCGATTACGCGGCGATTGCCATCGAGAATGCCCGCAACTTCATGCGCATCAGCGAACTGGTCATCACCGACGACCTGACCGGACTCTACAATGGTCGTTATCTGCACATCTTGATCGAAGAGGAGATTGAGCGGGTTCGCCGCTTCGGCGGCAAGCTGTCGCTGATCTTCATCGATCTCGATTTCTTCAAAAAAGTCAACGATACCTGTGGCCATCTGGTCGGCAGTCGCACCCTCGCCGAGGTCGGTAAACTGATCAAGGACAACGTGCGTAAGATCTGCAAGTCTGCCCGCTATGGTGGTGACGAATTTGTCATTGTCCTGCCGAACACCGGCAAGAACGGCGCCATGACTTTGGCCACAAAACTCTGTGAGATTTTCCGCGCCTATGATTTCCGCGATGACAACGACGTGTCATTTAATATGACTGCCAGTTTCGGCATAGCCACCTTCCCGGACGATGCCGACTCTAAGGATGGTTTGATTCGTCTGGCAGACCAGGCGATGTATCGCGTCAAGGAAAGTTCCCGCGACGCTGTCATGTCGGCCTGATTTCATTTCGGGAGTCTGTACACACTTTTTGAGTAAACTCTTTGCGGAGGTAAGTAGTGGCCCACCGCACCCCTCGTTCCAGTTACCATAAGCTTTCCGACCGTCTGAACCTTTATACCCAGGGTGCCCCCCCCTCCAAACTCCTCTATCAAATTCTAGCTCTACTCTTTAGTGAGAAAGAAGCCGAGCTGGTTGCCCGTTTGCCGATCAAGCCTTTCACCGTCGAGCAAGCGGCGAAAAATTGGCGAGTTTCCATAACGGAAGCTGAAGAGACCTTATTACACCTGGCCAGCCGCGCTCTGCTGGTCGATATCCAGCTCAATGGCAAAACCGAATATGTTCTACCGCCACCAATGGCTGGCTTTTTCGAGTTTGCCCTGATGCGAACCCGGGGCGACATCAACCAGAAGCTTCTCAGCGAACTCTATGAACAGTACATCAACGTCGAAGAGGATTTCGTCCGGCAGCTTTTTCTGACTGGCAAGACCCAGCTTGGACGGGTTTTTGTCCATGAGGAAGTGCTTGGCAGTGAGCAAGCTCTGCATGTGCTCGATTACGAGAAAGCGACGACAGTCATCGAAACGGCCAACGATATTGCGATCGGCCTCTGTTATTGTCGACACAAACGCCAGCACCAGGGCAGGTCTTGCGATGCCGAAATGGATATCTGCATGACTTTCAATAATGTTGCGGCTTCTCTGATCCGCAATGAGTTTGCCCGACGTGTTGACCGTGCTGAATGTAAGGAGTTGCTACACAAGGCGTGGGAGCAGAATCTGGTCCAATTTGGAGAAAATGTGCAGAAGGAAGTCAGCTTCCTCTGCAACTGCTGTTCCTGTTGCTGCGAGGCGATGCTCGCTGCCCAGCGTTTCGGTCATGAGCACCCGGTCCACAGTAGTAACTTCATCGCCAGGATTGAACCCAACTGTAGTGGTTGCGGCCTCTGTCTGGCCGTCTGCCCGGTCAAGATTATCTCGTTGGAATCCGAGCATGCTGACGGCTCCGGACGCAAGCAAGCGGTCATCGATGAGGAGCTTTGCCTTGGCTGCGGTGTCTGTGCCCGTAATTGTCGAATTGACGCCCTGACTATGCAGCCGCGTGCCAGTCGCATCATCACCCCGGTTAATTCGACGCATAAGGTTGTCCTGATGGCGATTGAACGTGGAAAGCTGCAGAACCTTATTTTCGACAACCAGGTTCTATGGAGTCATCGCGCCCTGGCGGCAATGCTCGGGGTGATCCTGAGGCTGCCACCTGTTATGAGAGTGCTCGCCAGCGAGCAGATCGGTTCGCGCTACCTTGGCACTCTTTGTGAGCGCTATGACGCCAAATAGAGCAGATGACCACACTTTGTGATTGTTCTCTGCCCGGTATCAGGTAGAATACTGCAACGACTTATCAATTGAGCTTACGGCAGGATCGGTTTTTCTGGTCCTGCTGTTGTGGAAGCGGAGGAAGAGATGACGAAGAGGTTGAATCAGATTGTTTACTCACTGGTGGGGTTGCTGATGCTTGCACCTGCGGTCTATGCGGGAGGTGTCGATCCAAAGGAAATGACGCCTCAAGAGCCAATCGTCCGCGAAAAAATATCAGCTACGCCGGAACAGACTTCTGCTGCGGTCAGCAAGGCACGCCGGGCGGTAGCTCCTCGCGTCGAACCGACCCCAGTTGTCAAAGAGGTTCCAATGCCTTCGCCTCGCCCCAAAGCCGTGGCCCCTGCAAGCAAAGACAGTTGGCTGCTTAGCGCCGGAGAAGGCGAATGCGCACCTCTCTCCAGCGTTACTCAAAAAGTGAAAAACATCGGTACCGTCAAAACTCCACAGGAGTTTGCCCGCAAAATGCAGCAACGCGGCTACCAGGCCTTTGTCCTTGATATAGGCGATGTGCGTGATCAGGAGGTGCGGGTTAAGGTTCCTGATCTGGATCTTGATTTGACTTTTGTTAAGGCGGGGATGTGTCGCTGAGTGCTTGCTGAAAATATTGATGAATTGGAAAGGGAGCCTCTCGGCTCCCTTTTTTGATTAAATTGATATGTCCTCTTCATCCGTTTTGAAAGGAATTCATCTTTGAGCGTATTCTTGACTTCCCGTGACGACCGGAAAAGTAACAACAACTTTCGTAAAACTATCCTGTTTGCTGTCTATCTCAACTACACCACCAAAACATTTGACCGAGACCAACAGGCTGAGATAACATTCATATCTATTAAACTTCCGTTTGCAACATCTTCTGTATAACAGAAATGGTCCAGAATTGAATGTTTGATGCCTTCCTTCACAACTTAAAGCGTATCCTCCTCGTTATAGCGCTGTCCTCTCTCCTATCTGTACTGATTGTCGATCTCTACCTGCACGACTCACTGGAGGTCTATGCTATTCAATCATGGGACGATAATCAGACCTCGCATCTTCAGCACATTTCTCATCTGGTTGACCAACAATTAAACGATGCCCTACAAGACCTTAAATTTATATCCGAACAACCTGAGTTCCAGGAGCTGCCCTATATTGGAGAGATTGACCTGTCTCTTAATGGCCTGCCTGAGGAGATTGACGGCGACAAGCGCCGACTTCTGGAGTCTTTTTTACTGCATTACAAGCGTTTCTCAGTACTTTTCATCCTTACTTCAACGGGTGACCACTATATCTCACACCCCTTCTCTGTGCAGCGTTCTCTGAAAAAATACAACCTGTCCGACCGCCCTTACATCCAAAGGGCCCGTCAATCAAAAACCAGTGTAATCTCAAATCGGTTTGTCGGAG
>DAOWJU010000059.1 GCA_030640215.1 Desulfuromonadales bacterium | reverse complement strand
TGGCCGGTATTGGGTTTGAGTGTCTTACTGCTGGTGGCCGTTCTGATACCTGGGGTTGGTAAAAAAATTAGTGGTGCAACTCGTTGGCTGAGTGTTGCGGGTCTCACTTTTCAGCCAGCTGAATTCGTCAAGATTGGCCTGGTGCTCTTTATGGCACATTCGTTAGCTCGCAAGCAGGAGAAAGTTAAGAGATTCCGCGCTGGTTTCCTGTCGTACATGCTGATCCTTGGCGTGCTCATTGTCCTGCTGATGGCTCAGCCTGATCTAGGCAGTGCCTTGACCCTGGCAATCGTGGCTATTGCCATGATGTTGGTGGCTGGTACTCGCTTGAGTTATCTGGCTGGTATTGGGTTGCTTGCGCTACCGTTTCTTTACTTTATGATCATGAATGTTGATTATCGACGGCGGAGAATTCTGGCGTTTATGAACCCATGGGAAGATCCAAGCAACACCGGTTTCCAGATAATTCAGAGCTGGATTGCGTTTGGCTCCGGCGGTGCTTTCGGGCAAGGTCTCGGTGAAAGTAAGCAGAAACTCTTCTTCCTGCCCGAAGCGCATACCGATTTTATTTTTTCCGTGATTGGTGAAGAGCTTGGCTTCATCGGCGTGATCGTAATTGCCGCGATGTTCATGTTGCTGATTCTGAGAGGACTGCGGACATCGCTCAACGCGCCAAATGAATTCAGCTGCTTTCTGGCTTTCGGTGTCACCCTTCTGGTCGGCATGCAGGCCTTTGTTAATATGGCCGTGGTCATGGGCATGGTGCCAACCAAAGGGCTGGCGCTGCCGTTCATATCGTACGGTGGGACTAGCCTGGTGACAACGCTGGCAGCCGTTGGCATTTTATTGAACGTTTCTCGACATCTACCGGGGGAGCTGCGATGAAACTGTTGCTGGCCGGTGGTGGCACCGGCGGACATCTCTTTCCGGCAATTTCACTGGCCGAACAGCTCAAAAACGAGGAGCCGCAGAGTGAAATTCTCTTTGTCGGTACCGAAAGAGGACTGGAAGCCCGGTTGTTGCCTGAACTTGGCTGGTCTTTAAAAATGATCGAGATGAGCGGTTGGGCAGGACATGGATTTGTGGCCCGCCTGAAAGTCCTTGGCAAGTTGATGAAAAGCTTTGTTCAATCGAGAACAATTTTACGGGAATTTGCACCGAATGTCGTCGTTGGCGTCGGTGGTTATGCTTCTGTCCCCGTATTGCTGGCAGCAAAAACTTTAGGGATTCCGTATCTGGTCCATGAACAGAACGCCTGGCCTGGTTTAGCGAACCGTCTGCTTGGCCATTGGGCGAAAAGAGTTTGTCTCTCCTTTGATGAGGCAGACCGGGCCTTTCACAGCAGTGCAACGGTACTGACCGGTAACCCGGTCCGAGTGGCCATGGAGAATTGCCCGAATATCCCGGAAGAGAAAGTCTGTCTGCTGGTGTTTGGTGGCAGTCAGGGTGCGAGGGCAATTAATCGAGCTGTCGTTGCTGCTCTGCCTGAGTTGGCAGAGTGGCGGGAGCAGCTGGAAATCATACATCAGTCTGGACAGCTGGATTATGAGGAAGTTGTCAAAGGTTACCAGAAAGATGGCTGGCCAAAGGTTGATGTCCAGCCGTTTATCGTCGATATGGCACAGGCTTATGCAAAGGCGACCTTGATCGTTTGCCGGGCTGGAGCAACCACCCTCGCTGAGTTGACTGCATGTGGACGACCAGCTGTTCTGGTACCATATCCGCATGCTGCAGCCGGTCATCAGTCAGTCAATGCCCAGGCCATGGTGGCCAAAGGTGCTGCCCTGATGATGGAGGAAAGCGACCTGACGCCTGAGCGTCTTGGCAAGCTGATCAGCGGTCTGCTCCATGATCGGACCAGCCTCATGACGATGGCTGCTGTGGCTAAAAGGTTAGCACGTCGCGGCGCTGCTGCACGGTTGCTGCAAGAATGTCGAAGCGTTCTCTTGGAAAGGGCTTAAGGGGAAAATCATGTACGGCAAGATTCAAAAAATTCATTTTGTTGGCATCGGTGGCATTGGTATGAGCGGGATTGCTGAAGTCCTTATCAATCTCGGTTATCAGGTGTCTGGGTCCGATCTCAAAGAGAGCGAAATCACCAGGCGTCTTGCCTTCCTGGGTGGCACGATTTCTTATGGACACCGTGCTGAAAATCTCGCTGAAGTTGATGTTGTGGTGACGTCCACGGCAGTCAATCTTGATAATCCAGAAGTGCAGGAAGCTAATCGACGCAAGATTCCGGTCATCCCACGGGCTGAAATGTTGGCTGAGTTGATGCGTATGAAACATGGCATCGCTATTGCCGGAACTCATGGTAAAACCACCACCACCAGCATGGTGGCAACTGTCCTATCCCACGGCGGACTCGATCCGACCGTCGTGATTGGTGGCCGACTCGATTCGATTGGTTCTAATGCCAAGTTGGGACAGGGCGAGTATCTGGTGGCTGAAGCCGATGAGTCGGATGGCTCGTTCCTTAAATTGTCGCCGACCATTGCTGTCGTTACCAATGTTGATGAAGACCATCTTGATTACTATAAAGATCTGGATGAAATCCGTGCAACGTTTATTGACTTCATCAATAAGGTGCCATTCTACGGCGTGGTTATTCTCTGCCTGGATGATGAAAATCTGCAAGGAATGATTCCAAACGTCAAAAAACGTCTGGTGACTTACGGTTTGACCAGCCAAGCGGATTTCATGGCCTCTGAAATTGAACACAATAGTGATCGCACCACCTTTATAGTTCAGTACCGGGGTGAAACACTTGGTCGTTTGAATATCCGCATGCCGGGACGGCACAATGTCCTCAACGCGTTGGCTGCTGTTGCCGTCGGCATGGAACTCGATATGCCTTTTGCCGCGATCGCCGAAGGTTTTCAGGATTTTGGCGGCGTGGGCCGCAGGTTCCAGATAAAAGGTGAAGCTCAAGGAATCATGGTTGTGGATGATTACGGTCATCACCCTGTGGAAATCAAGGCCACTCTGGGCGCCGCCCGTTCCGGCTGGAACCGACGAGTCGTCGCTGTTTTTCAGCCGCATCGCTACAGTCGTACTGAGGCTCTGTTTGATGATTTTCTGACCGCCTTCTATCAGGCTGATCATATTGCAGTTCTGGATGTTTATGCTGCCGGAGAAGATGTCCGACCTGAGGTTACTGCTGAAAAGCTCGCCGATGGTATTAGTGAACATGGACATAAGTCTTGCTGTTACTCAGGCGACATAGAATCGACTGTCGAGCACCTGCAGGCGGTTCTACAGCCTGGCGACATTGTTATTACCCTCGGTGCCGGTAACGTCTGGCAGGTGGGTGCGGAGTTGTTGACGCTTCTGGAAAAAGATGACTGAACGATAAAACTTTAGTTGTGATGAGAGTTATGGCGAAACTTGATGGTCTGAAAAATAAAAAGATTGCAGTGCTGATGGGTGGTCTCTCCGCTGAGCGGGAAATCTCGCTTAAAACCGGGCAGGCAGTTCTGAAGGCATTGCTTGAAAATGGTTGCAACGCTGTCGGGCTCGATGTCGGTCGCGATTTACCGGGGCAATTGCGAGCAGCTGAAACTGAGGTGGCTTTCATCTGCCTGCATGGACGTTACGGTGAAGACGGGACCGTGCAGGGAATGCTTGAGATGATGCATATCCCTTACACCGGTAGCGGCGTTATGTCCTCAAGTATGGTCATGGACAAGGTGGTGACCAAGCAGTTCCTGCTTTATCACGAAATATCGACACCTGGATTCGTGGTTTACCGTGCTGGAGATGATCAGGACGAAATACTGAAGCGTTGTCGACACTTTCCGTTGGTCGTCAAGCCAGCCCGGGAAGGTTCGACCATCGGCATCAGCATTGTTCATGACAGGGCAGAACTCAAAGCGGGCCTTACCGAAGCGTTGAAGCACGATGACCTGATTCTTCTCGAAGATTTTATTCAGGGTGATGAAGTGACGGTCAGCATGCTGAATAACCAAGCTTTGCCGATTATCAAGATTGTCCCGAAAAGTGGTTTTTACGACTATGAGTCTAAATATACACCGGGCCAGACTGAGTACCTGCTGCCGGCGCCGCTGGAAGCTGTCCTCTATAGCCGCCTCCAGGATGTTTCTGTGGCTGCATGTAAGGCCTTCTCCTGTCGGGGGGCTGCCAGGGTTGATTTCATGGTGCGGGAGAAAGAATTCTTCTGCCTTGAGATTAACACCATACCTGGCATGACCGAAACCAGTCTGTTGCCTAAGGCTGCCGCTGAGGCTGGTGTTTCATTCAACGAATTGGTGATGCAGATTCTTGCAGATGCTGGATTGAACAAGTAGTGACAACGCTGGATTAAATGATGCGTGATCTGAAATCCAACAAGCAGAAGAAGATTAAAACCAACCGCCGCAAGCAGAAAAAGCAGCCGCGCGATTGGAAGAAACTCTTCCATCGTCTGCTGCGTATCAGCATTGCGTCGGGAAGTGGTTTTCTGCTTGCCAGTGGTGCCCTGTTGACGGCCCAGATGCTTCTGGAATCAGGCTATTTTGGCGTGCGGCAGATTCGTGTTGAACAGCAGATGAGAGTCAGTGAAGGCGATATCCTCGATGCTTCCGATATAGAGCTAGGTGATAGCTTGTTCGACCTCGAGCTGTACATGATTGGCCGCAAGATCGAAGAACATCCATGGATTGCCAGAGCCGATGTGGAACGATCATTTCCGGATCAGGTAGTGATCCGGGTTGTGGAACGTGAAGCCAGGGCCATTATTGATCTGGGCTATCTCTACTATGTAGATAAGGCAGGTGAGGTCTTCAAGATGCTTGATGCGGATGATCAACTCAATTATCCGGTGATTACCGGGATTGACCGCCAGTACTTGCTTGACAACCCTGATCAGACTCAAGACCCCCTGAATCAGGCCCTACAGCTTATCGATGAGTTGAATAACCGGGACGTCTTTAACCTGGAGGATGTTTCGGAAATCCATTACGACCAACAGGAGGGGCTGATCCTGTATACCCGGATCGGTGGCGTTCCAGTGCGTCTGGGTAAAATGGGCTTCAAAGGCAAGTTAAACCGCCTGGAAAGAATTTACAGTGATCTGGAGTCGCGTTTAATGGCTCTTAAATATATTGATTTAAACGTGACCGACCGCGTTATCGTGAAGGTGGATGTGAAGCGTACGGTTGGCAGAAGTTAGCCTGAAAGAAGGGGAATGAAATGAACAATAAACGGGAAAACCTGGTGGTCGGGCTGGATATCGGCACAACCAAAATTTGTGCGATTGTCGGCGCAATGACCGATGAGGGACTGGATATTGTCGGTATCGGCACCAGCCCATCGCGCGGTCTACGCAAGGGTGTGGTCATCAACATCGAAAGTACGGTCAGCGCAATTCGCAAGGCGCTCCAGGAAGCGGAGTTGATGGCCGGTTGTGAAATCAAATCGGTCTTTGCCGGGATAGCCGGTGGTCATATCAAGGGAATTAACTCCCAGGGCGTGATTGCCATCAAGAATCGCGAAGTCACCAACGAAGATGTACGGCGCGTGATTGATGCTGCCAAAGCATTGGCGATTCCAATGGATCGGGAAGTGATCCATATCCTGCCTCAGGAATTCATTATTGATGATCAGGACGGCATCAAGGAGCCGCTTGGTATGAGCGGCGTCCGTCTGGAGGCTCGTGTGCATATCGTCACCGGAGCGGTAGCCAGTGCACAGAATATTATTAAAAGCTGTAACAAGGCCGGTGTTGATGTCGGTGATATTGTCCTGGAGCAGTTGGCTTCCTCTGAAGCCGTATTGACCCCTGATGAAAAGGACCTCGGTGTTGCAATTGTTGATATTGGTGGAGGTACTACCGACGTTGCCATCTTTGTCGATGGAGCAATCAAACACACTTCGGTGCTCTCGCTCGGCGGCAATCATTTGACCAACGACATTGCTGTTGGTCTGCGCACACCGACAGCGGAAGCGGAAAAAATCAAGCAGGTGTCGGGTTGTTGCCTCTCGTCGATGGTCGGCAAGGATGAAACGATCGAAGTGCCGTCCGTGGGTGGTCGCGAGCCACGTATCTTGTCACGTCAGCTACTGGCAGAGATTCTTGAGCCGCGGGTTGAGGAAATCTTCACCCTGGTTAACCGCGAGATCGTCAAGAGCGGTTTTGAGGATCTGATCGCATCCGGAGTGGTCCTGACTGGTGGCTCGGCGATTTTACCGGGAATGCCGGAACTGGCTGAGCAAATTTTCGACTTGCCAGTGCGACGTGGCAGACCAACCAATATCGGTGGCCTTATTGATGTCGTCAATTCGCCAATCTACGCCACCGGCGTTGGTCTGGTGAAGTATGGCAGTCGCAACATGGAAATACGCAACTTTGTGATTGGTCAGGAAAATCTGTTCGATCGCGTGTCGCGGCGCATGAAAGAGTGGTTTGGAGAATTTTTCTAAAAGATAAGAAAACAGTTTGTAACTTTAAACCGACCGGGGCAACGGAGAAGACCGGTCACAACAATGGCGGAGGGAGTCATTATGTTTGAATTAGCCGAAAAAGATCAGGTTGCAAAAATCAAGGTAGTAGGAGTTGGCGGTGGTGGGAATAACGCGGTCAATACGATGATTGCTGCGCAAATTGAAGGTGTTGAGTTTATGGTGGCGAACACCGATGCCCAGGCTCTGCGGATTAATCTGGCGCCACTGAAATTGCAACTTGGTCCCAAGCTGACGAAAGGGCTTGGTGCTGGTGCCAACCCGGAGGTTGGCCGTGCCGCAGCAGAAGAGGACAGAGAGCGGTTGAAAGAAATGTTGCAAGGGGCTGATATGGTTTTTATTGCAGCAGGTCTTGGCGGTGGTACCGGAACCGGTGCAGCCCCGGTGATTGCTGAAGTTGCCAAAGAGGTTGGTGCTTTGACTGTAGCGGTGGTGACTAAGCCGTTCGGTTTTGAGGGTAAACAGCGTATGGGTAAAGCTGTTGAGGGTGTTGAAGAGCTTAAGCAAATTGTCGATTCACTGATATTGATTCCCAATGATCGACTCAGTGGTCTTGCTGACAAGACGATGGGTATTATGGATGCCTTCAAGCCAGCAGATGATGTTCTGCGTCAGGCTGTACAGGGGATCTCTGACCTGATCACCACAACTGGCGTCATGAATCTCGACTTCGCTGATGTTAAGACGGTGATGAGCGAGCGGGGCATGGCGATGATGGGTATCGGTCATGGTGAAGGTGAAAACCGTGCAATGACTGCAGCGCAACAGGCGATCAGTAGCCCGTTGCTCGAGGAGATCGATATCTCTGGTGCAAAGGGCGTGTTGGTGAATGTCTCTGCTTCCTCAACTATGAGTATGACAGAATTCGTAGAAGTGAATGATTTCATACGTGAGAAGGTGCACGAAGATGCGAATATCTTTGTCGGGCTGGTTGTCAATGAAGAGATGGGTGAGAAAATTCAGGTGACAGCGATAGCTACCGGTTTTGGTTGCACCTTCGATACTGACAGCCGTTCTAACTCAGAGTTAGGTCGCCCGAATGCACCGACCCCGACCAAAACCGACCGCGACATCCCTGCATTCATTCGTAACCAGAACCAGGACAAGCCTCGCGCCAGTATGCGTATTGGCGCTTACAATGAAGAGGAGGAATACGATATTCCGACCTTCCTGCGCAAACGGGTCGATTGAGAAAAAACATTTTCCTGACGGACTGTTCTAAACGGTCCAGACGGCCAACTGCTGAAATTTAATTCTGTGCTTGTCAAAGGGTGAGTAGCCGTGCCGGTTCTCCGCCCGGCGTCTGACGGTTTGCTCGATGCTCTGCGCTTGCCTGTGATGTGACTCCCTTAACTACTTTTGGGCCGCCTTGTGCGGCCCTTTTTTTCTGGTTTTGCTTATGTCTGTGGCTACTTTTGTTTTCTGGAATTATGTAAGGGTTTTTAGTAGGATGCAAAAGGTATTCACTTTATATGTGATGTCAGGGGGATAAGGTGACTCCAGCACCAGAAGCTGAAGCAAGAAAACAGATCGATAAAACACTCGCCGCATGTGGATGGCTGGTGCAGGATATCTCTGCCACCAACATCCATGCTGGTCGTGGCGTTGCTATTCGTGAATTTCCTTTATCTACAGGGCACGGTTTTGCCGACTACCTTCTGTACGTCGATGGCAAAGCAGCAGGTGTCATAGAAGCTAAAAAAGTAGGCAGCACTTTAACCGGTGTCGAAGTCCAGTCTGCCAAGTACACCACCGGCTTGCCAACATGTCTTCCGGCTTGGCACAATCCGCTACCATTCTGTTATGAATCCACAGGTGTTGAGACCCGTTTCACCAACGGTCTCGACCCCGAGCCCCGTTCACGCAACGTTTTTGCTTTCCACCGTCCTGAGAATCTAGCTACGTTGCTCGATACCTCGCTGAGCGGGGGAGCTTCACTTGCAGCGGAAGATGGTGCTATCTGGCAACCTGAGACTTTCCTTTCCCGCCTTCAAAATATGCCGGAGTTGGTCACGGAAGGCTTGTGGCCTGCACAAATCAAGGCGATCCAGAACCTTGAAGTTTCGCTCAAAGAGAACCGCCCACGCGCGCTGATCCAAATGGCTACCGGTAGCGGTAAGACCTTTACCTCGATCAATTTCATCTACCGTTTGATCAAGTTCGCAGGCGCACGCCGGGTGTTGTTCCTGGTCGATCGAGGCAACCTCGGACGCCAGACCCTCAAGGAGTTCCAGCAGTACGTCTCGCCGTACAACAACTTCAAGTTCAGCGAGGAGTACATC
>DAOWJU010000136.1 GCA_030640215.1 Desulfuromonadales bacterium | reverse complement strand
TTGCCTTACCGCTTGGCGACACCCCATAACAGGATGTGGT
The DNA here is from genome assembly GCA_030640215.1 of Desulfuromonadales bacterium. GTDB lineage: Bacteria > Desulfobacterota > Desulfuromonadia > Desulfuromonadales > BM103 > M0040. The sequence goes on along the minus strand of DAOWJU010000136.1, from coordinate 12,886 downwards.
TTTTAACAAAGTTGCCAAGGCGAGTCAAGCTTTTTCGCCACCAGAAAGCGCACTATATAGATATCAGTTGAGCGATGCAAGTGTCTTTTATAAACAAGTCAAAATAGTGACATTTTCAAATACGGTAATCGCATTGTAATGTAATCTGAAAAAGCTATTTTTTGGCGTCATCCTTTTTTGGGGTTAAGGTTTCTATCAGCTTGAGCGGCGATTTAATAATTCTCCCCCCCAGCCCCAAAAGACTCGATCCAACTGACGATGCAGACATGACTCGAACCCTGGGGTCAGCCAGGTCACCCTTGACACTAACAGGTATCGTCACCAGACTACCGGCAAGCAGATAGTTGACTCCAGGGATATTTCTGACAACCGTGTTGGCGGTTTTGAATGGTGCCGCCAGCAGTTCAACATCGACTGTCTCCTTCCCGAAATCAAGTTCACCCTCACCGAGGACATCGAGGGTCTCACCGTCCATGAAGAGCGTTTCAATGAGAAGTTTTTCGCCTTCAAAAGCCCCTTTCATGGTTATAAGTGAGTAAGCAAAGCCAGTAGTTCCAAGATCGGGCAGCTTTCCCTTGACAATCTCGGTGACGTTAAGCACTGCCAAAGTTCGGGCCAACAATTTACTTTGTTCAATCGACCCTTTCTTAAAATTCATTTCGATGGGGCCCTGCATATTGTTTATCAGGTTTTCTGCTTCTCCTTGCGCACTGATTTGACTGGAGAAGTCCAGGGTACCTGTCATTTTGACCCTTCCTTCGGTCAAGCAGGAATAACTGCTAGCGACATCCAGACCTTTGCCTTCAAGAGTGAAATCGAGAGAGAGTTTTTTGCCGTCGACCGTCAATAAGCCTGTCGAATCGATGCCGCACAATTTTGCTTCGTTGACTTTGACATAAATTTTGTCCTGAGCAAAATCGATTGTGAAGTTGAATGGGCTCCAGGTGAAGTCGTTCCATGAGACCGTTGATGCATCCGCTTTGATCAGAGTGCCATCTGCAGTCAGTTCGGTCTTCTCAATGGTAATTTTCTCACCTGACGGCAGAGGAATCACCAGCCCCTTCCCTTCTAAACGGCCTTTTGCCACTGGCAGAGCTTGCTTCACCAGTGGAACCTTGACGTTAAAATCTCCCTCCAGTTGACCAGTACCAAATTGCTGATCAATGAACAGGGACTTCAGAGTCTCGTGGTGGAGGCTACCAGTAAAGTTCAGGTTGAATTCATCCCGATTGTGCGTAAAGACAAGGTTAGCATCGGAGTACTGATCTTTAACCGTCAATTGTTTGACCTGTAACTGCTCCGAAAGATATTCGACATCAAAAATCACGCTCGGACTTTTCTCTGTTAAGACGCTCTTGTTGAATGAGTCGTCTTTAGTTAATTCTGTCTCCGTCGAGGATTGGGATTTTTCTATACTAAGATCATTAATCACACCCGTTGCTAAAACTTGCCAATCTTCGGGCGCATCATCAGCCCCCTTAAGGCTTAAAGTAGCCAGATCCAGATGACCGGTTATCTGCTTGATCCCTTTTAAAGATTCTTTAGCACCTTCGAAAGAAGCCACCCAGGGATAGATTTCATCCAGAACCAGGCCAAATTTCCCAGAGCTGAGGTCCAGGTGCAGAACATCTTGTAAATCAATATTGCAGGCAAGCCCGGTGAAGACTGAGCGACCAAAGGTGCCATTTAAATCTTTGAGTTTTACTTGGTCTTCCGCGAACAATATTTGCCCCGTTGTGATACCAACCGGGAACGGCAAGCCCTGACAATTGGCAGACAGGTTCGAGACAGTAATATCCACCCTGGCGTTGATATCGTTCAAGCTGTTGCCAAGTACCAGTTTACCGGTGCTATTGCCACTAAGTTTGGTGATTTTGTCAATCTCCTGACCAAAAGCCGGATCTCCAACGATGCGTTTGAGTATTTTCTGCGCCTGTCCCAGATCTGCATCAAGTATGAGTTCCAGTTGAAACAGGTCGTTGCCCTCAATCAGGCTGATTTTCAGAGCACCATCGCTACCGCTGGCGCCTTCCAGACGGGTAGACATCCCGCTTCCTTCCAGAATCCCACCCTTTATCAGCACATCACCATTGACCTCAGTCAGATCCAGTTTGATTTCCGGGATCGAGACGGCTCCTTCCTGCAAGTGTCCTTTGATGAGGATATTTTTCAGGTCGCCCAGTTCAGAGGCTGTTTCTCCCTGTGAGTGAAAGCTGATTTGTGGAACCGTACCGCCACGCAGGTAGTCGAAGATCTCCTTGACAGGCGAAGTGTCACCCGCAATAGCCAAGGCCATTTTACGGATTTCATCAACATCAAGCCCGGCGGCTTGCAAGTCAACTTCAAAGCCGGGCGATGCCGGGACGCTCTTCAGCTCTCCTTTAATCTGGAGTGCCGGTCTGACCAGGGCCAGATTATCGATGGAGAGGGAAATTCTCTTTTCGTCAGCGCGTAGCGTCCCATTCAACGCCAGACCTTCGATGATTGACTGATGACCATCACGGTGAAGTGTTACATCAGAGGCTGAAAGCTGCAGATTTACCTGTAATGACGTGTGCGGTGCAGCAGCCAGTTTCAGTGTCAGATTCAAATTATTGGCTAAACCAAGCGTCTGCTGTTCCTGGTTGATGGACAAGGTTCCATCGTTAAGAACCAGTGCTAGATTGGGCGCGGCCTTTGCCAAAGGTACCAATACCTCGGTTAAATTATTTTGCAGGGTGGAGAAAGTAAGAGTTGAAGGAGGTTCCTCTTTATTGGTATCCACAGCAGGTAAATTCAGGGAGACCTCAGGGGAATCCAGAATGAGTTTGGCAAGATGCACCTGACCCGTCAGTAGAGCGTAGAGTTCTGGGTAGAGTTGGATAGTTCCGACGGTCCCTTGCACCTGTTCAGGGATATCGAGCTTAACTTGACGGAGAGTGATTGATGGCCGTGGCAGGAAGGACAGTTCAACTTGTTGAAAATTGAACTGTCCACCGATTTGTGTCTCTACTGTTGTCTGTAGTTTGGCCTTCAGGGTGTCGGAATCAATGAGCTGTGGCAAGATCAACAACAAGGTCGTTACCACTGCGACACAACCCAGCAACCAGTATGAAATGGTTTTACGTGATGCCATAGAAACCCTATACGCCCTCCAGGATTTCCGGATGGGCACTAATCCAGCGACGCAAGCGCCTTTTGCAAACGGACGAGAACAGAGTCCTTACCGAGCACGGCAACCACATCATAAATCCCAGGGCTGACAGTACCTCCAGTCAGTGCGACACGTACAGTAGGACCGATCTTGCCGAGCTTCAGGCCACTCTCATCCATAATAGCCTTGAACGCGCCTTCAACCCCTTCGATGGTAAAATCAGTCGCTGCCCCCAGGTGTTTGATCAACAGTTCCAGGACCTCACGTTTTTCTTCATTGAGAAACTTCGCAGCAGCCTTTTCATCGTAAGATGCTGGCACCTCGAAATAAAAACGGGCACCTTCCGCCATCTCAACCAGAGTCTTGGCACGATCCTGAAGGGTTTTGACGACTTCAATCATAGCGGGGCCATCATCAATGGCAACCCCCTGCCCTTCAAGTAATTCGGCGACCAGCCCGCCAAGTCGTTCCGGATCACCGGTTTTGATGTAGTGCTCATTCAACCACAACAGCTTGTCCTGGTTAAATACTCCTGCAGAGCGGCCAACATTATCAATGCTGAATTTCTCTATCAAATCAGCCATAGAGAAGATTTCTTCATCGCCAGATGACCAGCCGAGGCGCACCAGATAATTGACCATTGCTTCTGGTAAGTAGCCCATTTCTCTGTAAGCCATCACCGAGGTTGCGCCATGACGTTTGGAGAGTCGCTTCTTGTCGGTGCCCAGAATCATCGGTACATGAGCGAATTCCGGGACTTCATAACCGAGGGCCTTATACATGGGAATCTGACGCACAGTGTTGTTAACATGGTCGTCGCCACGCATGACCAGGTTGATGCCCATTTCGGCATCATCAATAACCACAACGAAATTGTATGTCGGATTGCCGTCGGTGCGCTGGATGATCAGATCATCAAGTTCATCATTTTCGACACTGATCGTGCCCTTGATACGATCGACAAAAGTGGTATTGCCGTTCTGAGGGGTTTTGAAGCGAATAACAAAAGGCAGGTCGGGTTGATCAGTGCGCTCACGGCAGGTGCCATCGTAGCGGGGCTTGCCGCCACTCTTCATCGCTGCTTCACGCTTGGCATTCAACTCTTCCGAGGTACAATAACAACGATAAGCCAAGCCTTTCTCAAGCAGATCTTTAACCTTGCTCTTGTACAGGTCATAACGTTCCGACTGATAGAAAGGGCCTTCGTCATAGCTGAGTCCCAACCAGTCCATCGCCTGCAGGATGGCATCGACCGATTCCTGGGTAGAACGTTCCACATCAGTATCTTCGATTCTCAGTACAAAGGTACCCTGCTCTTTTTGCGCCAGCAGGTAATTAAACAAAGCGGTGCGAGCCCCGCCAATATGCAGGTAACCGGTTGGACTCGGGGCAAAACGAACACGTAAATCAGACATCTATAAACTCCATGGATGAGGCTGTTGGTTATAAATAGGAAAAAAACGTCTTTCTTCACCCTTTGCGTCTTTGCGCTACGCTTTTGCCTGTGATTTGTGTATACGGAACAAACAAAAAGGTCACATTGAGTGACCCGTTTTATACCGGAAATCGTGCGGCGTGGCAAGTCTGCACCTGTTCAGAAGACACGTACGCCAGCATAACCAACCACCTCAGACTGATCGCCAGTCACATCACCTGAATTGCTATAAGCAACCAACTCTGCGTTGGTTGCACCAAGAGCAAGTGCAGCCTGCAGCATGACCACCGTAGGCAAAACGCCACACATGGAGATTCTGTGTTCCTGCACAACCTCATAAAGCCCTTCCGGATCTAGAGCAAGGACCTTTTCCAGCGCCAGAAAATCCTTTTCGCGGGCAACTTCACCCGCTTCATAATGGGTCATATCGGTACTGGCGACGATAAGAGGCCTGCTGTCAGGAGAGGTACTACCGCGCGCGGTAACAGCTCGTGCAAGGCCATCACCTAACTGCAACAGTATCGCCAATGGCAGGTGACTGATACAGATAGGGACAATGCTGGTTTGCGGAGCCAGAAACTGGAGGAAGGGTAATTGGACCTCAAGGGAATGCTCGGGAAGGTGAGCGACAGAATCGTTTGCAGTCATTGGACACTCAGCCAGAATCAGCTCGGCCAGTTCTGACGCTATTTTCGTCTGTCCCAGAGGAGTTTCCCATGAGCCACTGGCATAAACGGCGGCCAGATGACCGCGGCCATGATGGTTAGGGCCGAGGATAATGACTTCGTCAGGGATTTTTACAGCGGAAAAAGTTTGCCCAGCAACACTACCGGAGTAGATATAGCCAGCATGAGGCGACATCAAACCGATGGCAGATTGCTTGCAAACCATTGTCGGCATCAATGATTCGACTGATTTGAGCAGGCTTTCTTTCTGGCCTGAATAGAATTGTCCGGCAACCACAGCTGGGCGAATCATAAGGCGACTCCGGCTTAAAGGCTTTTTTACAGGGATGGACAGGATATAAAGGATGGTAAAACAAAACTAAACCAATCTTTTAACTTTAATTTTATGTAGTTATCCTGTCTATCCCTGTAAGAACAGGTTTTAGCTCTTTTAAAAGGTCAAACAAACCAAGCTCTAAAGATCATACGCAAACCAACGAGGACAAGTAAGACAGCGAAAATCTTTATCAGTTTATCATGAGCTGTACGACTGGCAACACGAACACCAATCCGGGCCATGCCGATCGAGAACGGTGCCACGAGAAAGAAGACCAGGACGTTAACGTAACCGAGTGAGAATGGCGGTAAAAGGTTGGAGCCCCAGCCGTGAAACATATACGACAAGGCACCGGTGAGAGAGGAAATAACAATCAGTGAACTCGAGTTACCAACCGCCAGGTGGATCGGAAAGCGAAGAGCAATCACCATCAGAGGGACGGCAATAACACCGCCACCGACACCGAAGAAGGCACTGAAGACACCGCCAGCAAAGCCGACAGCAATGAGCGGCCGGACAGGTACTGCGTCACTGCGCTCTGGAGGCAAGCGGGGTTGAAAGAGGATCATTTGCAGAGCGACCAGCATCTGCATGACACCGAACAGGCCTTTGAGCCAATCACCGCTGAGGAGAGAAGCCAACCAAGCACCGATGAATGCACCTGACAATCCACCAAGGCAGAGGTAAGCGACCTGATGCCATTCAACATTACCGCGTTTACGATGACCTAATGTACTACTGAAAGCCGTTGGGATGATGATCGCCAGACTTGTACCGAAAGCGATATGGACCAGAGCTTCAGGGGCGAAACCGGTGACATCAAATGCCCAGAGGAAGAGCGGGACAAGGATAATTCCGCCACCAATGCCGAGCAGACCAGCCAGAAAACCCGCCAGGCTGCCGAGAACAACAAAGAAGAGAATGGTCGATATGGCGAAAGTACCCATTGCTTAACCGTAAACGCCCATTATTTAACTGCTTTAAAGCAAACAGGTCAGCCATAAAATGGCTGACCTGTTGATTTTGGAGGCTCCGACCAGATTCGAACTGGTGATGGAGATTTTGCAGACCTCTGCCTTACCACTTGGCGACGGAGCCATCAAAAAAGAGTTTCTTTGAATACCAAAGGCCACGAAATGTGTCAAGTGCAAACTCCTTAATTTGAGCCTTAATCTGTCTGATTAAGGTTAAACATGAATCAGCGACAACGCAGACGTGTGAAATTGTTTCGTATAGAATAAAGAGGGGATGACCCTGGTGAGTCATCCCCTCGAGACACGATTGATTAATGATTTACTTTTCCTTCACTGGCAGATCGTGCACATCAATATGGCAAGTCAGGCAGTTAGGAAACATTTCCAGCTGCTTTTTGTTGTGAGGCTCACCATGGCACTCCCTGCAGTCAGGGATTTTGCCATGCTCCTGATGACACCTGACACAGTCAACCTGTCCATGCTTGCTCGGCGTCCCCTGCCATTTGCCATAAACCTCAGCATGACAGCTGCTACAGGTCTGGGCTGCGGCATTGCCGGGGAGCCGAATTCGTAAAGGAGCATGAACTCGCACATGACAAGTCATACAGTCCTGAACAGGCTGTTCCGCATAGTGACCATCGTGACATTCTGAACAGTTTGGAATATAGCCATGTTTTTCGTGGTGACAACTCTGACAATCCAGCTCGGTATGAGCACTCGGGAACTTCTTAAGTTCACCTGCTGGTCCGGAATGACAGTCTGAACAAGCCGTGCCGAGTCGATCCAGCGCCGGGACCTTCAGTGGAGCATGAGGATTCTGGTGACAGTTGATGCAGTCAGTCTGTTTTGGACCATGTTGCTGGCCATGACACGTTGTACAGAGTGGCATCAACTCTTCATAGTTGTTCTTACGCGGGCTGTATGCGTGAAAGACCTTATGACATTCCTGACAGGCAAAGCGATGCTTTCCTCCGGAGTCCTTCAGGTTCGCAAACTGACCGACGTGACATTGAGCACAGTCTGCAGGCTGCAGAGGGGTTGGCGTCACGGCATAGAGGCTTGCATCAACTTGCGGCAGCTCAGCATAGACGAACCCTGGCTGGAAAAATCCAGCCAGGGTAGCAACAGCAATCAAGGTGCAAACGACATAAACAACTCGATAACCAGACATTGTTTCTCCTACTTTACTTTGCAGGCCAGTTATTCAGGTCATGAGCAACGTTATGGCACTCAGCACACTTCGGGAAGCGTTCGTGCATGCTTTCTGCGTGCGGCAGACCATGGCAATCGTTACATTGAGGCACAGTTTTATGCTTGGTCGTGTGACAGGTTGCGCAAGCGATCTGGCTGTGCTTGGCCTTGCTGGCAGAAAGAGTCGCAAAGACCGAATCGTGACATGAGGCACAAAGCTGTGATCCAGCGGTGGCCGGATAAGTCAACTCGAGAGGCTGATGGGCTTGGTGACAGGTTGCACAGTTTGCCTGGGTCATCGACTCAGAGTGAGACTCATGACAGTCAACACACTCTGGAATATTGCCATGGGTATCGGCATGACAGAAGTTACAAGCGAAGGTTGCGTGCTTGCTTGGGCTGGCAACCATTTCCTTGTTAGGACCAGCATGACAAGAGACACAGACTTTCTTGTGCTCGCCATCGAGGTTGACATTAAGAGGTTGATGCGGATTATGGCAACCGAGGCAATTTTCGACTTCGTAGTGGGCACTGCCTTCATGGCAGTCACTACAGTTGGGGATGTTACTCTCTACACTCGGACGATGCCCTTCGTGACACGCCTGGCAATCGATTTCCGTTTGATGGGAAGCTCCGTCTGCAGCAATCTGTGCAGGTTGCTCGTTATGACATTTGGCACAATCAGCAACGCTTAGCATCGCTTGCTCAGCCAGCGCAACAGAACCTAAACATGCAACGAAAGCTAAGACGAAAGTTACAACCAGCAGCTTCTTCATTTGACTCTTCAACATCTTCTTTCCTCCTCAATAAAAAACCCGATATATAGCTACACATACAGCGAAACATACATTAAATAAATGAACTGTTTTTGTAACGTTACACGCCAGGAGACTGTCGGACTATCCATGACCCGGCTGCAAATCCGACAGTTTGGCCCATATTTCAGCTAATTTTCGACCAATAGCTACGGCTATTACTCTCAAATGAGCCAAAATCTGGCCTCAAACTACCGAATTTTCGCTACGGCCCGTATATTCCGACAGTCTCCTAGTGAGTGTCAATAACAAAATGGGAATCGTCAAATGATTGCAAAACCTGCATGTTACGTGGATTTAACCGCTATCAAAGCCGACAAAAACACAACAGGTTTGATGTAGTACAGCACCTGCTATTTCTGATAATTAACCAAAAGAAAAGCCCCATGACAATTAAGTCATGGGGCATTATTGTTGGAGCGGGACACGAGATTCGAACTCGCGACTTCGACCTTGGCAAGGTCGCACTCTACCACTGAGTTAGTCCCGCAAATTTTAGCCCGTCAGTGACGACGGATTGACTTTATAGCAAAAGCCCTTCGGACAAGTCAACCGAAATGTTCATCGCAGAAAAGATAAGCTCAACGAGCAAACACCCGAAAGAACTTCTGCAGGTAATCGTAGCCGGACCAAAGGGTCAGAGCGAAAGCGATATAGAGGAAGAAAATGCCAAAATTATGCATATTCACCTGGAAGAGACCCCAGTCCAAGCCGAACAGCCAATTGAAATCATAATGCAGCATAAGACCTGGGATGGCGACCATCTGATAGATCGTCTTGTACTTGCCCAACTCGCTGGCATCGATAACAATTCCCTCCGAAGAGGCAATTGATCGTAATCCGGTGACGATCATCTCGCGAGCCAGAATTATAAAGACGGCCCAGGCGGGGACACGATCAAGAGGTATCAGCATGATCAACGCCACCATGACAATCAGTTTGTCAGCCAGAGGGTCGAGGAATTTACCAAGAACTGTGACGACACCCCACTTGCGGGCGAGCCAGCCGTCAACAAAATCAGTGACAGCAGCGACACCAAAGATTGCCGCAGCCCACATGCCGGATTCACGTGAATCAGAGAGTAACAGAACCAGTACAACTGGTACGGCGGCAACCCGCGCAAGAGTCAAGATATTTGGCAGATTGAGCAAGCCAGTGCGCAGATTCATAGCAGGGTGTCCCCTGACCGACGATAATAATCGAGGTAGTGTTTAACTTTTTTGACGTAGTTACGGGTCTCGTTGTATGGAGGGATACCGCCATAGCGTTGCACCGTAGATGGACCTGAGTTATAAGCGGCAAGAGCTAATTCGACATCGTTATTGAAAAGATCCAGCATCCGACGTAAATACTCGCTACCGCCACGGATGTTTTCAGAAGGATCAAAAGGATTGTTAACTTTAAGAGATTTCGCAGTCTCAGGGATTAATTGCATCAAACCCTGGGCACCTTTTTTTGAAACAATGCGCGGCTGGTAATCACTCTCTACCTTTATCACCGCTTTGACAAGAGCCTCTTCAAGGCGGTAAGAGTTGGCACATCGGCGTATGATGTCGCGATAAGAGCTATGCCCGGTACCAACGGAAGGCCCCTCCTTACGATACATATCCCAGCGTCCGTGCGTCGGTGTATCGGTAAAGTGCACCCTGCCATCGGCATCCACGTACCGATAAATGTCAGCATCGACAGGCGAAATACCGGCAAAAAACGGCACAAGAAGTACGCCAGCAATCAATATCTTACGAATTGAAATCATTAAGGTCTGCTCTCTTTGGTAACTGTATATCTGAAAAACCTCTGTATTTCAACAAGTTTAGGACTTGACAGAGAGGTATCTCATTCAGATAATGAGTTTCATTCAAACCTCTACGTGAATTGGTTCAATAAATTCACTGCAAGCCACGGGCCATTTTCTGTATGAGAATATCTACTGATTACCTTGTTGTCGGCAGCGGTATTGCCGGACTCTGCTACGCCCTGACGGTCGCTGAACGTGGTCAGGTCTCACTTGTCACCAAAAGAGAGATTGCTACGACCGCCACCAGGCTTGCGCAAGGCGGCATTGCTGCAGTCGCCACAGCGAAAGACTCCTTCGACCAGCATATACAGGATACCATGGAGGCTGGCGCCTGGCTGCCAGACGAAGAGATTGTCCGCATGGTGGTTGAGAACGGCCCGGCAGCAATCGAGGATCTGATCAACTGGGGGACAAAATTCTCGCGCAAAAAAGATCAATCATACGATCTGACCAGAGAAGGCGGCCACAGCCAACGGCGCATCTACCACGCTAAAGATGAAACCGGCAAAGAGATTGAGCGAGCCCTGGTAGAAGCTGTTCAGGCCCATCCCAACATCACCATCTACGAGAACCATGTCGCTATTGACCTGATAACCGAGGCCAAGGTCATCAGACGCCGCATCAAGCCCGACCGCTGCCTCGGTGTCTATGTCCTAAACCGCGAAACCGGCCAGGTCGGGACCTTTTGTTCACCGATCACAGTGCTGGCGACCGGCGGTGCCGGAAAGGTCTACCTCTACACCTGCAATCCGGATATCGCCACCGGCGATGGCATTGCCATGGCGTACCGGGCTGGCGCAACCATCGCCAACATGGAGTTCATGCAGTTTCACCCCACGACTCTCTATCATCCACATGCCAAAAGTTTCCTGATCTCCGAAGCCGTCAGAGGTGAAGGTGCCATTTTAAGACGTAGCGACGGCACCGCTTTTATGGAAAGCTATCATCCTCTGAAAGACCTGGCCCCACGCGATATCGTTGCCCGAGCGATTGACAATGAAATGAAAATACATGGTGACGATTGTGTCTTCCTTGATATGACCCACATGGAAGCTGATTACATCAAGGACCGCTTCCCGTATATCCATGAAACATGCCTCTCTTACGGCATCGACATGACCAAAAAGTCGATTCCTGTGGTACCGGCGGCCCACTACCTCTGCGGTGGTATCAAGGTTGATTCCTGGGGGGAAACCGACATCAACAATCTTTTTGCTATTGGTGAAGTCTCCTGTAGTGGACTGCACGGTGCCAACCGACTGGCCAGCAACAGCCTCCTCGAAGGCGTAGTTTTTGCCAAACGTGCAGCAGAGCGCTCACTGATTGTTGCCCAGCTAGCCGCACCTGCCCCCCTGGAGATTGAAGCCTGGGATACAGGCAGCGCAAAAGACAGTGACGAAGAAGTTGTCGTTGCCCACAACTGGGATGAAATCCGGCTCTGCATGTGCAATTATGTTGGTATTGTTCGCACTGACAAGCGCCTGGTCAGGGCTTTACGGCGGATACGCATGATCCAGGAGGAAATTGCTGATTACTACTGGGACTTCCTGATTACTTCCGACCTGATCGAACTACGTAATATTGCCACGGTCGCCGAACTGATCATCCGCTGTGCGCTCAAACGCAAGGAGAGTCGCGGCTTGCATTACAACATCGACTATCTGGAAAAAGACGATATCCACTGGAAACAGGAGACCTTGATCCGGAAAGCTTTCTAGCTTCCGTGTAACTGTTCGGCATTATATAATACTGTCATTCCCGAGGGTGTAACCGGGAATCCAGATTTTAAAACCGTGGATCCCCGATAAAATCATCCGAGGATGACAAACTAGAAATAATTCACTTTGTCAGGCAACAGACCATGTATCACTTCAGGAGAACATTGTGACAATTGATGATTACCGTAAAGAGATCAACCAACTCGATAGTGAACTGTTGCGCATATTCAATGAACGTGCAGAACTTGCTCTCAAAATTGGTGAGATCAAAAAAATACACAGCATCCCGGTTTACGACCCGGAGCGCGAAAAACGAATTTTTGAGGCGATATCCAACGCCAACCCGGGGCCATTGGAGAACGATGCCATAGTCCGCCTCTTTGAACGTGTCATTGACGAATCGCGTCGACTTGAACGCATGCTCACGAAAGGTATTTAAAAATGTTGATTGTCATGAAGAAAGGCGCCAGCGAAGAACAGCAGCGGCAGGTGAAACAGTATCTGGTTGATCACGATTTTGACTTTCACCAGTCAACCGGTGCTAATCGTACCATTATTGGCGTTATCGGCAATACCGAGTCCGCCAATCGTAGTGAACTTGAGCAACAGGATGGCGTCCATGTGATTTTCAAGATTCCCGAGGAAAATTAAAGTCAAATGCAAGTAATTCGGCAGCTCTTTTATATTGGTGGCGCTACTCAGCCTTTTTGTCAGCTCATGTAGCGAGCCACCTCCCCTTAAAATCGGCTTCCTCGGCGGTATGACAGGACGCAGCACAGACCTTTGCGTTTCCGCACGTGACGGCGTCCAGTTAGCCGTA
>DAOWJU010000260.1 GCA_030640215.1 Desulfuromonadales bacterium | reverse complement strand
TTGTCCAGAAGTCAATGGGTGCCGCGGAAGGCGTGTTCTCACTTCTGGATGAGCCTCGTGATGTCGTCGATAAGGCAGATGCGGTGGAAATGCCACGTGCACGGGGAGACGTTGCTTTTGAGAATGTCACTTTCAGCTACGGCGATGAGCCTGTCCTCAACGATTTCAGCTTTCATGCCAGGCCTGGTGAAGTGATTGCCCTGGTTGGCCCCAGCGGTGGCGGAAAATCGACGGCGGCAGGTTTAATGGCTCGCTTCTACGATCCGCAACAAGGCTCTATCAAGATTGATGGTCAAGATATTTGTGATGTCACACTGGACAGCCTTAAGAAAAACCTCGCCTTTGTCGATCAGGAAACTTTTCTCTTCAGCGGCACAATCCGCGATAATATTCGTTACGGAATGTTGGATGCCGACGACCAATCCGTTGCTGATGCCGCCAATCAGGCCTATGCCGATGATTTCATTGACAAGCTTCCTGAAGGTTACGAGACTGCCATAGGTGATCGAGGTGTCCGCTTGTCGGGAGGTCAGCGCCAACGTCTTTGTGTTGCGCGGGCACTCCTTAAAGATGCCCCCATCTTGATCCTCGATGAAGCGACCAGTGCTTTGGATACCGAGAGCGAAGCCATGGTTCAGAAGGCTCTGGCCAATCTCATGGAAAACCGCACCACGCTGGTGATTGCGCACAGACTGTCGACCATCATGCATGCCGACAGAATCATCGTGTTGGACCAGGGCAGGGCTGTTGAAGTTGGCAATCATCAGGAGCTGATCGCACAAAATGGTCTCTATCGAAAACTTTACGATATGCAGTTCAAGGATGTTTGATGTCATCAGTCTCAGACAAAATCCTCTTGAATTTCGCTCCCCGACTGGCCGCTGGTATCGTTGCCTGGATTCATCGAAGGCTTAAAGCTGAGATTATTGGTGAAGACGCGCTGAAAAGAATCTGGGCTGCAGGGCAGCATGTGATTCTTGCCACATGGCATGATCAACTTCTGATGATGCCCATGTGCTACTCCGGGCCTGGTGCCAAGACGCTGATAAGTCACTCAAAAGATGGTGAGTTGATCGCCAGAGTTGTGGAACATCTTGGCGTTGGAGCAGTGCGTGGTTCTTCGAGCCGGGGTGCAAAGGCTGCGTTCCGGGAGTTGCTCAGACTGTCCAAAGAACCTCTTGACCTGGGTATAACACCTGATGGGCCCAAGGGACCACGTCACCAGCTTAAAGAAGGTGTCGTGCAATTGGCCAAGATTTCTGGGAGACCTATTGTGCCGTTGGCGTTTGCCTGTAGTCGCGGCCATCGTTTTCAGTCGTGGGACCGTTTTCTTCTGCCATATCCCTGGGGTAAGGCTGTCTACCTCTATGGTGAGCCCCTTTATTACGACGAGAATGAAACTATTAATGAATTTCACTCCAGAGTGCAAGTGGCTCTGGACGATAATGCCCGGCGCGCCGGAGAATATTTGAATCAACATGGTTTATCTGCTGTATGACCTCATGCTGTACGCATCAGCGCTCTTTCTGGTGCCGTACTATATTCTACGTGGCTTCCGTTATGGCAAAACCAGACGCGGAATCCGGGAGCGTCTTGGTAGTTACGAACAAAGCTTTCGTCAGTTATCTAAAGGCCGTAAAGTTATCTGGGTACACGCCGTCTCCGTAGGTGAAACCCGTGCGGCAATCCCACTGCTTAAGTCATTAAGAGAGCGCCATCCGGATGCATTCCTGATCCTGTCAAACGTGACAGAAACCGGCCGGGAAATAGCCGCAGCTGTTTCTGAAATCGATCATTACATCTTTTTTCCTTTCGACTTGAGCTGGGTTGTTCGCAAGGCCCTCAATATCATCCAACCAAATATAATTATTCTCGTTGAAACTGAGATATGGCCAAACTTTGTCCTTGAAGCCAATCGTCAGAATATCCCGCTGGTGCTGGTAAACGGTCGGATCTCAGATCGATCTTTCCCGCGTTATCGCATGGCTGGCAAGCTACTGGAGCCGATTCTGGATAGTATCTCAGTCTATTGCATGCAGTCAGAACAGGATTCAAGGCGTATTCGTCATCTCGGGGCAGCCGAAGGACGTGTGCTGGTCACTGGCAATGTCAAATTTGACATGCAGCCACCTCAGATAGACTCAACGGATCTTGATACCTTGAAAAATGAGTTCAGACTTCCTGTAAATGCTCGGATCTGGGTTGCTGGTAGCACTCACGATGGTGAGGAAGCCCAGCTGGTCGATGTTTACCGGAAGTTGAGCGAAGTTTGCCCCGAGCTGTTTCTTGTTCTGGTCCCTCGCCATCCAGAGCGCTGTCGTCAGGTTCAAGATGAGATCACAAAGCTGGAGTTTTCATCAACATTACGTAGTACCGTTGCAACAATGAATCGCTCTCTTCAGCCGGGAGAGGTCCTGATCGTTGATACTCTTGGTGAAATGTTGAAACTTTATGCCATGGCCGATCTGGTTTTTGTCGGTGGTAGCCTGGTGAATATTGGTGGTCATAATGTTCTTGAGGCCTCTTTGCTGAAAAAACCCGTCTTGTACGGCAGCCACATGCAGAATTTCAAGGAGATTGCACGCCTGGTGCGTGTTGCGCACGCCGGACTTCAGGTTAAGGATGCTGATGACCTCTATCGACAAATGCGGCTTTTGCTGGAGAACCCCGATGAAGCGCGTCGTATTGGCGACAATGGCTACCACCTGCTGGAGTCGAATCGGGGGGCGACGCAAAGAACTATTGAGGAGATCGAACGGCGGATATCCCCATAATGAGTGAACGGCGACCAGAATATTCGCGTATGGTTGCAGATGGGCCGCAATCCATACGTGCTGAGATCATCTTCTGGGGGCTTAGGCCCTTCAGCTTTTTGTATGGGCTGGTTATGCGCGTGCGTAGCTGGCTCTATCTCGCTGGATTGAAAAGCTCTTATCGGGCCAAGGTGCCGGTCATCTCTATCGGCAATCTGACCACTGGCGGTACCGGCAAAACGCCCATGGTTGATTTTCTGGCCAGGGATCTGCGGGCTCGTGGTCTCCAGTGTGCAGTTGTCAGTCGTGGCTATGGTGGTAATTATCGTCAAGCGGTCGGGCGGGTGACCGACGCAAGCGGCAAGCCATCTATGACACCACAAGAGTGTGGTGATGAACCTTATCTCCTGGCGATTCGAAATCCGGACGTGCCGGTTTATGTCGCCAGAAAAAGAATGCTTGGCATGCAGGCGGCTGAGCAGGATGGCGCTCAAATTATCTTGCTTGATGACGGGTTCCAGCACCAGGCGGTGCAAAGGGATATGGATATTGTCCTGCTGGATGCAAAAAAGCCCTTTGGCAATGGACATCTGTTGCCTGCGGGGATGCTGCGTGAACCGCTATCGGCTTTACAACGTGCAGATTTGATCATCATGACACGCTCGGGCGCAAAACGAAGAGCCCCTCTCAATGCAGGATGCCCGGTTATGTATAGTCGCCACCAGTTGGACAAAACCATCATGACTCTTGATGGCGAGCAGCTCTCTGAACACGATTATGTCGGCAAAAGCTGCCTCGCTTTTGCCGGAATCGCCAAGCCGGAGGGATTCTTTGCGGCTTTGCGCGAGCTTGGCTTTTCCCGGATAGAAGAAATGCCCCTGGCCGATCATCAGGAATATAATCAGGGCATCTTGAACCGTCTGATTAAATCGTGTGATAATCACGATTTAATCATCACAACGGAAAAAGACGCAGTCAAATTATCACAGGCGACTTTCCCGAAGCCTTGTTGTCAGGTAGCGGTCAAATTAGTTTTTGATGATATTGCCCCTCTCGCCAAGATGCTTGATGAAATAGTGGAACGCTGCAGGTGATTTTTCCTACCAGTGTTCTCGGAGGACGCATGTGAAAGTGCTTATAGTCAAAGTCAGTGCGCTTGGAGATGTCGTACACGCTCTCCCGGTATTGGCTTATTTGCATGCTACAATTCCAGATGTCACTGTAGATTGGCTGGTCGAAAGCAGCTTTGCACCGCTGCTTGAAGCCCATCCGCTGGTTCATAAGGTCGTCCGTCTGGATACCAAGGCGTGGCGAAAGGCTGGAGTGCAGAGTTCTGTCATCGGCTCGTGGCGGGTGATTCAACAACTCCGCAGGCAGAAGTATGATGTCACTCTTGATCTGCAGGGGAACAGTAAAAGCGGACTATTCACGCTCTTCAGCGGAGCTCCAAAACGATATGGCTTCGACCGCAGTCAGGCCAGGGAGTGGCCGAACCTGCTTGCCACCAACCGCAGAGTGAAGATCCTCTCCGAGAACCATCACGTTACGAGTCGCTATCTGCAGATTGCCCGTACTGCTTTGCCGAGCGAGGCAAACGTACCCTTGTGCGGGCCCTTGCCAACAGAAGAGAAAGCAGCGCAAGCCATTTCTTCGTTGCTCGCTGAGTTTGGTTTGTCACATGGTGAGTTCCTGGTGGCGCATTATGGAACAACCTGGCAGACTAAATTATGGCCCCTCGACCATTGGCTTGAACTGGTCAAAACGCTGGTCATTGATAATGGCCGTCAGGTTGTGTTGACTTGGGGGAACGAGGTTGAAAAGAGTGCAGCAGAACGTATTGCTGAAGCATGCCAGAGAACATCTAAGGCCGGGCAGGTAATCTCTGAAGCGGGGCAGGGCAAGGTGATCCTCTGGCCGCGTGGGAACTTGCAAGAACTGGTTGCTCTACTCGCTGCAGCACGTCTGGTGATCGGCGCTGACACAGGACCGGTGCATATCGCGGCGGCAGTGGGTACCCCGACAGTCTCGATCTACCGGGTCACGGACAGCAGGCGCAACGGGCCCCCAGGTGACGGGCACATACGGTTGCAGGCTGCCATGGAATGCTCGCCATGCCTACGCAAGTCCTGTGAACTTGACCATGAATGTGGTCAAAGTATCAGTGTTGAAAGGGTTCTCTGCGCGGTTAATTCTTTACTCGATGGCAAGAGGATGTCAGAAGTTTAATGAATTTTGTTTTTTGCCTATATGGCTATTTCCCCTTTGGTGGCTTGCAACGTGATTTCCTCAAGATCGCAAGCATCGCCATGGAGAGGGGACATACTGTTCGTGTTCTGACCATGGATTGGCAGGGAGAAAAGCCAGCAGGTCTGGATGTCCAGTTGATGCCGCATTCGGCCATCTCTAATCATCGACTCTGCCAGAAGTTCACCCGGACAATCACAAACCTTTTACCTGATCTCAATTGCGATGCTGTGGTCGGGTTTAATAAAATGCCCGGTCTTGATGTTTATTACGCTGCAGATTCCTGCTACCAGGCCAGAATGATAGACACCAGGTCTGCGGCTTACCGGTTAATGGGGCGTTATAAGACATACGCCGGCTTTGAAAAGGCCGTTTTTTCTCCTGAATCGAAGACTGAAATCCTCTTGTTGTCCCCCCAGGAGAAACAAAAGTTCATCGATTGTTACGGGACGCCAGATGAAAGGTTTCATCTTCTTCCACCGGGGATCTCAAAAGACCGTTTCCGTCCCGCCAATGCAAGCTCCATACGGGACGAACTCAGAACTGAATTTGCGCTTTCTGAAGATCATATCATACTGCTCATGGTTGGCTCCGCGTTTCAAACCAAAGGGGTTGATCGCGCAATCAGGGCAGTGGCTAACTTACCAGAGGCGCTGCGCAACCGGGTCAAAATGTTCGTTTTAGGTAGAAGCAAAATTGATGCTTTCTCGAGCCTCGCGAAAAAAATGCGCCTTGCAGATCAAGTCAATTTTCTCGGTGGCCGGGATGATGTGCCGAGATTTTTGCTTGCTGCAGACCTTTTACTGCATCCGGCGCGGACAGAAAATACCGGGACCGCATTGATTGAAGCCATGGCTGCGGGCCTCCCTGTTATGGTGACAGAAAATTGTGGCTACGCTTTTCATGTCAAAGAGGCCGGAGCAGGGAAATTGGTGCCGATGCCTTTTCAGCAAGAGGCCCTGGATAAGGCTCTGCAAGAGGTTTTGTCCGGATCTGAGCTGCGCACATTCGGTGAGAATGGCGTCAAGTATGCTGAACGAATCGATATGACCGGACTCCATGATAAGGCCGTTGATGTCATCGAAGCTGTTGCCCACAGGAGGAAGCAGCGTTGATCACTCTCTGCCCAGCCCTACAGGAGAAATTCTCCGGTGAAGATGCCTTTGAACAAGTCTTCGCTATGGAGGGCAAGATCTATCGCAACTTCAAGGGACGCAAAACCTTGCGCTTCGAACATGCCGGGAAAGGGTACTTTCTTAAGATCCATCCGGGCGTTGGTTGGGGAGAAATCTTCAAGACCCTCCTGCATTTCAAAAAC
>DAOWJU010000114.1 GCA_030640215.1 Desulfuromonadales bacterium | reverse complement strand
TTGGTAGTAACCTCGGTAATCGTCTGGCCTTTTTGCGCGGTGGCCGCGATGCGCTGGTCAACCGACCGGGGGCCAACCATCCGGGTATTGAACTCATTCAGGCTTCCGGAGTCTATGAGACAGAAGCGATTGGCGGGCCGCCGGACAACCCGTCCTTTTTGAACACGGTCCTGCAAATTCAAACATCTCTCGACCCCCAGCAGTTACTCAAGGCTTGTCAGGCGGTTGAAGATGAATTCGGTCGGTCCAGACCGGTCCGATGGGCACCGCGAACACTGGATATTGATATCCTCATTTACAACGATCAGGTGATTTGTACAGAGAACTTGACGATACCGCATCCCAGACTTCAGGAACGAGCTTTTGTGCTTGCCCCTTTAATGGAAATCGCCCCGAATCTCAAGCATCCACTGCTTGACCAAACCATCACCGAACTGGCGGCAGCTTGCGCCGGTGTCGCAGAACTTGTGCCCTTGCGTACAACCTGGTAATAACCATGCTGGTTCGACTACTTCTCTGGATGATTGTTGGTTTTCTGATCTATACGGTTGTTCAGATGATCAAACATGCCATATTGAAACCACCTGCGCCGCCTGCGGAGAAAAGCGTGCGTGGCGAAGAGATGGTTCAAGACCCCGAGTGCGGGACCTATGTGCCGCGTAGCGACGCAATCAAGGTCCAGTCCAAAGGCGCGACCCACTATTTCTGTTCTCCCGAGTGTCGTGACAAACACCAAAAACGCAGCTGATCGCTGCATAATCTTTATTTAACCTGCAAAGGAGCAAAAACATGCAATTTTTCATCGATACCGCTGACGTCAAAGAAATTGCCGCCGCCAGCGAGCTGGGTCTGGTCGACGGTGTCACCACCAATCCATCGCTGGTTGCTAAAAGCGGCCGGGATTTCCATGAAGTTCTCAAAGAGATCATCGCCCTGGTCGACGGACCGATTTCAGCTGAAGTCGTGGCAACCGATGCCGCTGGCATGATCAGCGAAGGTGAAGAGCTGGCAAAACTTGCTCCGGAAAAAATCGTCATCAAGCTGCCAATTACCGAGGAAGGACTCAAAGCGACCAAGGTGCTGAGTGAAAAGGGTCTGAAAACCAACCTGACCCTGATCTTCTCGCCGCTGCAGGCTCTGCTCGCGGCCAAGGCCGGAGCCACTTATGTCTCGCCGTTTGTCGGCCGTCTCGATGATATTGGTCACGAGGGTATGGACATTGTCGACCAGATTCGCACCATTTTCGACAACTACGGCTATGCCACCGAGATTATTGTTGCTTCGGTGCGCAGCCCGCAGCACGTGCTGCAGGCCGGACTGATGGGTGCTGACATCTGCACCATCCCCTACAGTGTCATGCTGCAACTGACCAAGCACCCGCTGACCGACATTGGTTTGGAGAAGTTTTTGGCGGATTGGCAGAAGCATGTAGAGGGTTAATGACGAAAAAGAACGGTTTCCGGACTTAGGGCTAGGACTAGAACTAGAACGAGGAGATACCATGCAAAAAATAACGATTTTCATATTTACTGTACTGATGCTCTCAATCACGTCTCTTGCTTTTGCCGCTGAGCACGGCCATCACCAGAAACCGAGCACAGAGGATGGCATCCAAGTATCGCCTGACCTGAAAAAACTGCTTAATCAGGAGATGGCCGCGATCCAGAACGGCATGATGGCTCTGATCCCGGCAATGTCGGCTGGAGAATGGGATGAGGCTGCGACCATCGGCAAGAACATCAAGGCCAGTTTCATCATGAAACAGAAGTTGACCAAGGCCCAGAAAGAGGAGTTGCACCGGGTTCTGCCACCGTCCTTTATTGAGATGGATCAAGCTTTTCATAAATCAGCCGGGATGTTAGCGCATGCGGCTGAAATGAAAAACGCTGATGTGGCGAATTTCTACTTTTTCAAACTCAATGAAGCGTGTGTTTCCTGCCACGCCAAGTTTGCAACCGGCCGTTTCCCTGGGCTTGTCAAAAGTGCTGATGAGGATGGCCACCATTAACTACACTCGTGGTTTTTCGGCAGTTTTTCCCTGCCGAACTGCTGCTGAGGCCTTTTATGAGGCTATACAATAAGCACATCCTGCCAAACCTGGTGCACTTTGCCTGTAGTCTGCAACCGGCCATGCACCAGCGCCAAAAGATTGTCCCCCTTGCCAGAGGCAGGGTGCTGGAAGTCGGCCTGGGTTCAGGATTGAACTTTCCCTATTACGATGCCAGTAAGGTGAGCAAGGTGTGGGGTCTGGACCCCTCCCCAGAAATGATTGAAATGGCGGCAGAGCGAGCGAGTTCGGTGGATTTTGAAGTCGATTTCATTCCCCTGCCCGGGGAGGAGATACCGCTGGAGACCAACAGCGCTGATACCGTCCTGGTCACTTACACCTTATGCACAATTGCTGATGTTGATCGGGCGCTTGAGGAGATGGCGCGGGTTCTTAAACCAGATGGAGAACTTATTTTTTGTGAGCATGGTGTCGCACCAGAGGTGGGTGTTCGCCGTTTGCAAAATTGTATCAACCCGGTCTGGAAGCGTATCGGTGGCGGCTGTCACTTAAACCGTGAGATTCCGGTACTTATTGAGCAAGGTGGTTTCAGGATCAGGGAACTGCAGGCGAGATATATTCCTGGATGGCGCCCGGCGTCTTACAATTACTGGGGCACAGCGACACTGAAAGCATCTCCATAATTTGAAACAGAGTGAGAGACTCCTATTAATCACCACAACAGTCAGTAGACTGTCGTGAGAGCCAGAAAGCGCGCAAAATCAAAACTAACAAGATCACCGCTGCCAGCGTATTCCATACGTTGGCGACCTGCCCTTCTGATTGGGTCACCCACTGGCTGATATCCAGTCCTGCCCAGGCATAAAATTCATTCACCAGCCAACCGAGCACCAGTGAACAAAAGGAGATGACCGCCAGATAAACCACGGTCGCCTGTCTCCCCCAGAAACGTGCCACGACCGTCAACGTCGCCGCATTGGTCGCCGGTCCGGCGAGCAAAAAAACCAGCGCCGCGCCGGGTGACAAGCCTTTCAGAACCAGCGCTGCGGCGATTGGTGTCGAGGCACTGGCGCACATATAGAGTGGGATACTTACCAGCAGCATGACCAGCAGCGAAGCAGCCTCATGCTCAAAAAGCAACTCAAAAAAACCGTCCGGGATGAGCGTTGTCACCAATCCGGCAATCAGTACGCCAAGCAGCAGCCAGCTACCGATATCTTTTAACAGTTCACCGAACGCATAGCGGACACCGGCCACCATGCGTTCTCCAAGTGGTGCTTTTGTTGCGACCTCTGTATCACAACAGGCATCAGAACAGCTGCAGCCATTCGACTCTACATCCAGCTCGGTTTTCTCCTCCGGCAACAAATTGATCAGGATGCCGGTGAGGGTGCCGGTAATAAAAGCGGCAATGGGACGAACGATGGTCATCACAGGATCGAGCAACGCCCAGGTGATGGCAATCGAATCGACTCCAGACTCCGGAGTGGAGACCAGAAACGCCGCCGATGCACCGCGTCCCGCGCCCTGCTTGCGCAGACTGATTGCCGCCGGAATCACACCACAGGAGCAGAGTGGCAGCGGGATGCCAAATAGAGAGGCCTTGATAACCGCAGCGGTTGAACGGCCGCCCAAATGCCTGGCTACGGCATCTTCCGGGATGATGGCCTTGATCAATCCCGCCGCCAGAAAACCAAAAATCACGTAAGGAGCGGCATCGGTAAAGATATGCCACGTCTCTAATGCAAATTTTTGTATGAATAGAATCACTTCATATCCTTAATGGTCGGTCGACGATGTCGCATCGCGTCCGAGCAGAAGTTTGCCAACAACAAGCAGCAAAGGCGTGCCGTGCATGCACAGATCAAAAATATCCACGGGACGAATGAGGAGACCGTTACTCAGCATACGCAATTTTTCAAAGAGATGCGGTTCCGGTTTAAAAGGAGCCAGACCCAGCAAAAGCACTGCAGGAATCAGAAACGTCCAGGGAATTTGTTTGAAAAACTTGGTGATCATGACCCTCATCCCTCGTTGTTAGTTTGGCCGATTGCTATCATGCGCGATTGAACAGCGCTGTCAAACAGGTTAAGCTGTAGCATTGAAAACTTTGCAAGCCTTAACCCAAGAAAGGTCGCTACAATGAAAGTATATCTGATGCAGCATGCTCTTGCCTACTCCGCCGAGGAAAATCTCGAACGAGCTCTTAGTCCGGCTGGTATCGATCAGGCCAAAGCCGCTGCCAAAGGGATCAAGCGACTCGGCTTGAACTTCGACCTGATTGTCGCCAGTCCCAAACGCCGCGCGCATCAGACCGCGGCCTTAATCGCCGAAGGGATCCGCTATCCCTACAGCGATATTCTGACGACAGAAGCAGCCCTTGCAGACCAACAGCCACAGGAACTGCTTGATCTATTGCAGAAAGAACCGGCAGAAAGCCAAGTTCTGGTGATCGGCCATATGCCACAGCTGGCAAAACTGGCCAACGAGTTGATGCAGGGCGGCGAGTTGCTTATTGAGAATGCCGGGCTAACCTGTATAAATATTCCTGGGCCAGAATCGGCCCAACTGGAATTTCACCTGCGGGCAGCACAGTTGGCGCATTGAATGTCCTTTTAGGATAGCTATTCTCATTTCCCCAACTACCCGTTTTTCAGGAGATATCCGTAATGATTAAACGACAGATTTATTTAAGCTCCCTGCTTTTGATGCTTGCTATCGGTGGCTTGCCAACCACCGCAGAAGCTGAAGGCAAAGGCTTTTATGAGGATGGGCAGCTCAAGTGGGAGTATCTTTTTCAGGATGGCGAAATCAGCGAAGCCAAATGGTATAACGAAGCAGGAGAACTGGTTTCCCGGGAGATCTACAGTTCCGGACAACCAGAAAAGACCGAGGGGTATCGCGCTGATGGCTCTCTGGAATGGCAGGTACGGCAGCTTGAAGACGACCGCCGGGAAGTCACCCGCTTTGATGAAACTGGTCAGATGACAACCCGCTACCAGATGGTTGACGGCCAGTCAGATGGCGAACATACGAGCTTCAGCGCCGATGGTCAGGCAAAGCAGACCGTCACCTATCAACGGGGCGTTCTGAACGGTCCTGCCCGGACATTCTTCAACTCAGGGCA
Organism: Desulfuromonadales bacterium; assembly: GCA_030640215.1. Taxonomy (GTDB): domain Bacteria; phylum Desulfobacterota; class Desulfuromonadia; order Desulfuromonadales; family BM103; genus M0040. The sequence continues at coordinate 2,636 of DAOWJU010000114.1, read as the reverse complement.
GGTGGAACATGAATTCACTTACAGCAACGGTGAGGTAGATGGCGTATATCGTACCTATTCAGCCGAAGGAAAGCTTCTTTCCGAATACACCTTCAGCTCTGGTCAACTTCAATAAACTTATTGAGTTACAGCATGGTTTTGTCGGGGCAAGAATAAATAGAATAACGTTTTATTCTCGTTGAGATTGTTGTATAAAGAACTTTGCCTCTAAATTTTGAGGTCACATTGGTTTGTTCGTATGAGTTAGTATTTGGTTTCTATGGGTTAGCTGTTTCCGTTTTTCAGCACAAACTTAGGGAGGTGACACGATGAATCTGCAAGGATCGAAGAGTCACGGTCGGTTGGGTGTTGTTCTGCCCGTCCTTCTGGCAATGCTTTGGGGAACTCCGGCTGCGGCGTTTCAGTTTAATCTTGGCGAGGTGGATGGGAGTCTCGACAGTACTCTCTCCTACGGTATGAGTTGGAGGGTGTCGGATCGCGACGATGACATCATTGGCCTGGCAAATGGCGGCAAAGCCTATTCTGTCAATGGCGATGATGGCAACCTGAATTATGACAATGACGAGGCATTCAGCAGTCTCGCCAAAATTACCAGTGAACTTGACCTCAGATATGACAACTTTGGTCTCTTCGTCCGCGGTTCAGCTTTCTACGATTTTGAGAACGAGGACGGTGATCGCGAACGAACCAAGCTGAGCAATGACGCTAAAGATATGGTCGGCAAAGATGCCGAACTACTGGACGCTTACATCTGGGCGGACTTCGAAGTCGCTGAAATGCCTGGTCAGATCCGTCTTGGTGACCAGGTCCTGAGCTGGGGGGAAAGCACCTTCATCCAAAACGGTATTAACATCATCAATCCCTTTGACGTCAGTAAGTTGCGTGTCCCCGGTGCAGAACTTAAAGAAGGCCTCGTGCCGGTCGGCATGGTTTCGGCATCAATCAGCCCGACTGAAAATCTGACCTTCGAAGGCTTTTACCAGTACGACTGGGAAAAGGTCGAGATCGATCCCACCGGCTTTTACTGGAGCACGAATGACATTCCCGGAAAAAGTGGTGACAAGGTCATGCTCGGCTTTGGCGACTGGTCGGATCTAGGCACAAGCTGGCAAGGGGCAGTCATCCCGTTTGAAGTCACAGATGACCGTTTCATGATGGTTCCACGTGACGAAGACAACAAACCCTCAGACGATGGCCAGTACGGTTTGGCCATGCGTATTTACGCACCGGGCTTGAATGATACGGAATTCGGTTTCTACTTTATCAATTATCATAGCCGGTTGCCTACCCTGAGTGGGGTGACGGGAACTCAGGCTGGTTTCGCCGGTGCTGTGGGTGCGGGTACCGGGGCTAAGACCTTTGCTGCCTTGGTCGACCCTACTGACCCTTCCAGTTTCCCTGGGGCCGTGCAGGCTGGCATTGTAGCTGGAACGCAAGCGGGAATGGCATATGGTCTTTCTCCTGCGGAGGCTCAGGCTGTTGCAACCGGTGCAGTTAATGCAGCAACAACTGGCGACTCTAACCTGACAAACGCTTACGTTGTCAACGAGTATGCCCAGACGGCAAAATACAAAGTTGAATATCCAGAGGACATCAAGGTTTACGGCGTCAGCTTCAATACGGCACTGGACAGCATTGGCGCTTCCTTGCAAGGTGAGTACTCTTATCATGAGGATGCCCCGTTGCAGATAGATGATGTTGAGCTGGTGGTGGCCTCCCTGAGTCCTTTGGGGGCACTTAATCCAGCTTTCATGGATAATCAGATTACAAATGGCACGGCTGTGGACTTTTCCACGTATATCCCCGGTTACATCGAGAAGGACATCTCTCAGCTGCAGATGACCATGACCAAACTGTTTGGACCAACCTTTGGTGCGGATCAGTTCGTAATGGTCGGTGAAGCCGGTGTAACCCATGTCCACGGTATGCCGAGCAAAAGTGACATGCGTTTGGAGTCGGCCGCTACGTACGTGACGGGTAATCCCAATCAGGATGATCCTACCGGGGTCCATGCGGGCAAACCCGCTGAAAAATCAGACGCCTTTGCCGATGCAACATCATGGGGCTATCGCATGGTCGCCAAGCTTGATTTCAATAATGCCATCGGTGCCGTCACCCTTTCACCGCGGATTGCCTGGTCGCATGACGTTGATGGCAACACACCGGGTCCGGGAGGTAGCTTCATCGAAGATCGCAAGGCGGTCACCTTCGGCCTCGGCGGCAGCTACCAGAGCACCTGGTCGGCAGACCTGAGCTACACTGACTACTTTGGTGCCAATCGTTACAACCTGCTCAACGATCGGGATCTCGTCGCCTTCAACATTAAGTATTCCTTCTAATCCTTTAAGGAGGGAGAAGAATGAAAAAACTGACTACTAAAACAGCGATACTTCTCATGGCCTGTCTGCTTCTGGCAAGCCATGGATTCGCGGCCGTTTCGGCCGACCAGGCCGCACGCCTCGGCAAAGATCTCACCCCCATGGGTGGTGAAAAAGCCGGCAACGCCGATGGCACAATTCCAGCGTGGGACGGTGGTATTACTACGCCACCAGCAGGCTACGAGAAGGGCATGCATCACCCCGATCCCTATGCCGCTGACAAAACCCTCTTTACCGTCACAGCTGACAATATGAGTC
>DAOWJU010000161.1 GCA_030640215.1 Desulfuromonadales bacterium | reverse complement strand
TCCTCCCGGGACAGCTCCTCCAGCCCGAGCATGGCAATGATGTCCTTGAGCTCCTCGTAGGTGGCCAGTGTGCGTCGAACCTCTCGGGCGATGTGATAGTGGCGCTCACCCACAATCCGGGGGTTGAGCATTTTGGAACTAGATTGCAGGGAATCGATCGCCGGGTACAGCCCCTCGCCGGCCCGCTTACGGGAGAGGACGATGGAGGCGGAGAGGTGGGAGAAGGTGTGGACCGCTGCCGGATCGGTGAAATCGTCGGCGGGCACATAGACCGCCTGGATGGAGGTGATGGCCGCCCGACGGGTGTTGATGATCCGCTCCTCCAGTTCAGCCAGCTCCGAGCCCATGGTCGGCTGGTACCCCAGCCGCGAGGGGAGCTGGCCCAGCAGTCCGGAGATCTCCATGCCCGCCTGGATAAAGCGGAAGATGTTGTCGATCAGCAGCAGGACATCCTGCCCCAGATCATCGCGAAAGTATTCGGCCATGGTCAGCGCGGTCAGCCCGGTTCTAAAACGGGCCCCCGGCGGCTCGTTCATCTGCCCGAAGACCATCACCGTGCTGTCCAATACGCCCGCTTCGCGCATTTCGCGATAGAGCTCCTCGCCCTCACGGCAGCGCTCGCCGATGCCGCAGAAGATCGAAACGCCCGCATGCCGCCCGACCATGTTGTGGATCAGCTCGGTAATCAGTACCGTCTTGCCGACCCCGGCGCCGCCGAACAGACCGGCTTTGCCGCCGCGCTCCAGAGGCGCCAGAACATCGATGGCCTTGATGCCGGTTTCGAAGATCTCCGAGCGGGTGGAGCGCTCGGCAAGTTCCACCGGCTTGCGGTGCACCGAACGCAACTCGCACCCGCTGAGTTCCTCCTGGCGATCGATCGGCTCACCGAAGACGTTGAACACCCGGCCGCGAATCTGCCCACCCACCGGAGCTCTGAGCGGCTCGCCAGTGTCGAGAACCGAAGAGCCCCGGGACAACCCCTGAGTAGGAGTGAGAGCAATGCCGCGGACGCTCCGGCTGTTCAGATGCAGAGCGACCTCGATGACGATCTGCCCGCTCTCACCGGCCCGCAGCAGGTTATTCAGTCTGGGCAGTTCAAACGGGAAACAGGCATCAACCACGCCGCCGCGTACTGAAGTCACTCTGCCCTGATGTTTTTCTTCTCTGTCCATGTCTCCCCGTTGCTTGCCCGGGTTGGATACACTTTTTAATCATCGAACTTCTCAACAAACAAAACCTGCTTAGACAATTTCATTAAGATCTAAAACGTTGCCAAGTAAAGAGATCTACAGCGGTATCTATTCCTGCATTCAAGGTCCTTGCCGGTCCTTTTTCAGGACCGTCCCCAAAAGCCACATAAACCTTTGCGTTCCATAATGTTAGCGATTTACCTCGGTCTCAGAAAACCTCCACTGCTTCTCGCACGAGATCTCCGTCTAAGCGTATGACCTAGACATTGGCGGCATCCAGAATGGACTCGGCTTTTGGTCCCACAAAATCTGTCAGAATAGCTGATACCCTTCTATCGACCACAAACTGTTGGTTAGTCCATGAGATGGAACACACACTTTCATGATTACACTTCCCTTTGTGCTTTCATTATGACTTTAAGCAGTCCTCACGCCAAAGACACTGACCTTGGTTACATGCGTCAGCCTGGCCAGTCAGGAAACAACTTTCATTTCCTTCCTCCCTCTGAATTGTGTGAACCAGGTCGACCTTCTTGAGGCGGCCAGGATTCAGTCCACGAAGTCTTGCAATCGCCTTGATCTCATTCATGTTCATGGTTTTATCCTCCGTTCATTAGTGATGTATTGCTGCCCTATAAGGATTCTTTTGTAGCTGAACCTTGCAAAATCAACTTATTAATAAATATGCATAATTCTTAATTGTTACCCCCAAGCGTATTACTTGTCTGCCCGCTGTCAAGGAGACAAAACATATTTAACAAATCTCACCAGACGACTTAACCCTTCGTTTTTTAGTCAGAAATAAATGCTTTTGCGGCAGGAGAGGCTATAGTTTCTCTAGACTCAGGCAAGAGAGGTGACATGATCATTCTGGCTCACGATGGATCAATTTATGGTGACTGGGTTGCACGTTATGCTCTGCAGTTTGCTGCCAACGAAGCAGATCGCAAGTTACTCGTCCTGCATGTTCTGGACGGAAAAATTAATCCAGACATTGTAAAGGCCAAGCTTAACCTGCTTGAGAACAACTCTCAGGAGGCTGGGGTGGAATGTCTCCCTCGTCTTTTACCTCTCGGCAATACGGTTCACCGCAGCTTGCGTCAAGCGATCCCCCACGATTCTGAGTCACTATTGGTCTGCGGGACTCGGATGAAGCCTAAAAAACGTTCGTTCCTGAGTGGTTCAGTGGCTGAGAAATTGTTACGCACCCATCAATGCCCGGTTCTAGCATTACGGGTCGTACAGCCAGGTCTTCTTGGCAACCCCCATGATCTTCTATTACCACTCGCTGGGCATTTGAGTGGCTTTTCTCGCGTCTGGCCAATATTCAGAAGACTCGCCAATCATTTATATACGGTGCACCTCTTTCGAGCGCTAACCCTCAACCCAGTGTTGCAAACTCATTTGACGCCAACCCGTAAGCAAGCACTACGTAAAATTGGTGATGCACATCTGGTTCAAATTTGTTCCGAACTAAAAGAGCTCTTACCGGAGCGATCCTTTCGGTTAGACCAGAGCGTCACCATTACGTCTGAATGGCCCCATGAAGTTCTGACTTTGTCCAGCCGACTCAAGGTGCAGATGATGCTACTGGGAGTGAGCGAACGTAGCCTTGCTCACCGCATTTTCCATGGCGCAGGTATTGATAAGGTTCTGCGCGAAACGCCGTGCGATGTCGGCATTTATCGCTGCCCATGAACATACATAGACAAATCCAGAATCTTTCTGTCGAGAAGGTCTATCACGCTCTTGGGAGTGGCGTTGAGGGGCTAGACCCTGTAGAGGCTACTGATCGTCTCAATGAGGTTGGTAGAAACTGCGTCGAGGTGAGAGACCCTTGGCGAATCCTCCGCAGCCTGACACATCAATTCACTAATTTTTTCACCCTGCTGTTGTTTGCATCAGCGGGGATTTGCTTTGTCGCTGAGTATCTACAGGCGGGACAGAGCATGATGGTCCTCGGATGGGCTCTTGCTGGAGTGGCTCTACTCAACGCTCTGTTTAGTTTTATTCAGGAATATCGAGCAGAACGGGCAATGGAATCCTTGCGCCAATTCCTGCCGCCGATGGTGCAGGTTGCGCGCGGCGGGCAGACTCTGTCATTGCTGAGTGAGGAGCTGGTGCCGGGAGATCTCCTGCTACTCAAAGAGGGTGACCGGGTGCCGGCTGACGCTCGTTTGGTCATTGCCGAAGATTTGGTCGTCAACAATGCTCCGTTGACCGGCGAAGCGTTGCCGGTCTCCTTGACCAATGAACCGGTCGACAGTCGACTGGTGGAGAGCAAAAACATTGTGTTTGCCGGCTGTCTGGTCCTGCGAGGCAACGGCCAAGCCATCGTCTTTGCGACCGGTTTACGGACAGAATTCGGGAAGCTGGCACATCTCTCTCAAACGCTCCGACGTACACCCTCACCGCTGGAACGACAAATTGCCCACATGGTTCGAACCCTAACCTTCATTGCCTTGAGTCTAGGATTTTCTTTTTTCCTTTATGGCATGTTCAGCGGTCGATCACTC
>DAOWJU010000162.1 GCA_030640215.1 Desulfuromonadales bacterium | reverse complement strand
TACTCCTGGGGAGATTTGTTCTGCTCGATGACCGTACCGATAATCGAGGTCGTCGCCAGCAGAATCAGGGTAATAATCGCCAGCTTCAGGGAACAGAAAAAGTCCCACAGCTGGTCGTTGAAGCTCTTTTCTTTACTCAAGTGGTTTTCTCCTGGAAGAGGGACAGAAACTTCTTATCCACACCCTCTGAAACTTAGAATGCCGTGTCAGAAGCAACACCTTAAGGCTCTGAAACGACAGAAACTCTTACCAAATTAATATGAATTATCAATCCCTGTCAAGACAAGGTGTGTCGAAAGTTATACGTAACGATTCAGCAAAACAAATCACCCCCTCAATCCCCCTTGTTTTACAGGGGGGAAGCGAGTACAACGAGCAGGGGGGTGTTTTTAACTGAAGTCCTCAGCGAGCCGTTTATCAAGAGCGGCAGCTTTAGCCTCAACTCCAGCAGCCATTTCAGCTTTGAACTGCACCAGCTTTTCACTGAGTTCGGCGTCGTCAACGGCGAGCATTTGCGCAGTAAAGATACCAGCATTACGCGCACCTGCCTTACCGATGGCCATGGTCGCCACCGGGATTCCAGCAGGCATCTGCACCATTGCCAGCAGCGCGTCCATACCATTCAGCGCTGTGGCATCAATCGGCACGGCAATCACCGGCAGAGTTGTTTCCGCAGCAACCACACCGGCAAGATGTGCAGCAGCTCCCGCTCCAGCAATCAGGACCTTTATGCCACGTTCCTTCGCACCGCGCACAAAGGTAGCGGTACGCTCCGGGGTGCGATGAGCACTGGAGACAGTCATCTCGAAAGGGATGCCGAACTGTTTGAGGGCAATAGCTGTTTCTTTCATGATTTCGTAATCGTTGTCGCTTCCCATCAGGATGCCAACCAGGGGAGTTTCGTTCATTAAGTTAAGCCTCAGTAAAAGGTAAAAAGTGAGTAACTATTCAGTTTGCGAACAAAATCTCTGGACACGGATAAGAATCTGATTAACACGGATCAAACAAGATCTAACGCCTTGATGCCTTGCCTTTAAATCCGTGTTAATCCGTGCAATCCGTGTCCTAATTTATCTTTAAAAAGAATGTAACTATTCAGCATTATAAAAGGTTGTCATTCGGGGATGACAGACTGCTTACAGTTAACGATTCAAAGCCTTCTGACCTATATCCTTGCGAAAATGTACGCCCGTCCAGTTAATTTTTTCAACAGCGGTGTATGCACAATCAATCGCTTCGGCAACCGTGCTGCCGAGACCGGTCACACCGAGGACCCGGCCGCCACTGTTGACAATTTTTCCATCTTTGAGACTGGTGCCGGCATGGAAGACAACCACATCCGCCATGGTCAGAACTTCTTCCAGCCCGGTGATCTCAAAGCCCTTGTCGTAGGAGGCAGGATAACCTCCTGAGGCCATGGCCACACAGACAGCGGCCTTGTCATGCCATTCAATCGAATCCTGTTGCAGCTTGCCACGGGCACAGGCCTGCAGCACCGGAACGATATCCGACTTCATACGCATCAACAGCGGCTGAGCTTCCGGATCGCCGAAACGGGCATTGTACTCCACCACCCGTGGTTTACCATTCTTGATCATCAGACCGACATAGAGAATGCCGCTGTACGGGCAGCCGTCATTGGCCATACCGGCAATGGTCGGCTTAACAATGGTTTCGACAATCACATCGTGAAGAGCCTCTGTCACAACCGGAGCCGGGGAGTAAGCGCCCATGCCACCAGTGTTCGGTCCTTCGTCATTATCGAAAGCCCGCTTGTGATCCTGCGACGAAGCCAGCGGCAGGATGTTTTTGCCGTCGGTAAAAGCAAAGAACGAGGCTTCTTCGCCATCCATAAACTCTTCGACAACCACACTTGCGCCAGCGGCACCGAAGACCTTGTCGAGCATGATGTCGTCAATTCCAGCAATCGCCTGCTCTTCAGTCATGGCAACAATGACGCCTTTACCAGCCGCCAAGCCATCGGCCTTGACGACAATCGGCGCGCCCTGCTCCTTAATATAAGCAACAGCAGCATCCCGCTCCGTGAAGGTCTGGTATGCAGCGGTCGGGATATGGTATTTGGCCATCAAGTCTTTGGAGAAGCTCTTGCTGCCTTCGATACAGGCAGCCGCCTGATTCGGGCCGAAGATTTCCAGACCGGCAGCCTGAAATCGGTCAACGATGCCCATCGTCAGCGGGACTTCCGGACCAACCACGGTCAGGTCAATCTTCTCCGCAGTGGCAAAATCGAGTAGAGCGTCAATATCATCAGCAGGGATATGGACACATTCTGCCAGACCCGCGATGCCAGGATTTCCCGGAGCACAGTAAATCGTTTTCACCAGAGGCGACTGCGCGATCTTCCAGACCAGCGCGTGTTCTCGTCCACCACCACCGACTACCAGTATTTCCATACCTTCTCCTCAATAAACAAGTATCGCAGCAATTGAAAACTTTAAATCATAGACCTAAATCATAACCAGAACAAAACCTTAATTGGACGCTGATCAAATCTGATTAACGCTGATTTAAGAACAAAACAAAAACTTAGGGTTGGTTCTAAATCATGGCCTTTCTGCGTCAATCTGCGTCCCATTCATGCTTTTGACTTTAATGCCGGAAATGCCGCATGCTGGTAAAGACCATCGCCATACCATGCTCATCAGCGGCAGCAATAACTTCTTCATCACGGATTGAGCCGCCCGGTTGAATAACGGCACAGATGCCAACGGCAGCAGCATTGTCAATACCATCACGGAAGGGGAAGAATGCGTCGGAAGCCATAACCGCGCCCTTGACTTCGAGGCCAGCTTGTTCAGCCTTGATCGCAGCGATACGCGCTGAGTTGACCCGGCTCATCTGGCCAGCACCAACGCCGATGGTCATGCCGTCTTTGCCGTAGATAATGGCATTCGACTTAACGAATTTGGAGACCCGCCAGGCAAAGAGCAGATCCTTCATCTCTTCTGCAGTCGGTTGGCGCTTGCTGACCACCTTCAACTCATTGGTCAACTCCAGATCGGCTTCCTGCACCAACAAGCCGCCGTTGACGCGCTTGAAATCAAGTCTGGCAGCTGTCTGCTCCGGCCACTCACCACATTCGAGCAGGCGGACATTCTTCTTGGCGGCGACCACAGCGACTGCTTCATCAGTCACCTTCGGGGCGATGATTACTTCAACAAACTGCTTATCGGCAATCGCCTGGGCAGTGGCTGCATCGAGCTCACGGTTGAAAGCAATAATACCGCCGAAAGCCGACTCGGTGTCGGTGCTGAAAGCACGTTGATAAGCATCAAGCAACGTTTCGCCGTAAGCAACACCACAAGGGTTGGCATGCTTGACGATCACACAGGCCGGACCTTCGTTAAATTGCTTGATACATTCCAGAGCCGCATCGGTATCGGCAATATTAT
>DAOWJU010000183.1 GCA_030640215.1 Desulfuromonadales bacterium | reverse complement strand
GCCCAGTTGGCGCCAGCGTCAGCCGTGGTGGTGCCACCAATGGCCCAGCGGCCAAATATTCCCTGCGTAAATACATGGAATGGTTGCGTAAATATGCGCCTCCGGGCGCCCTAGGTATGGATTTTTACCAATCGTTACCTAGCTTGGCCAAAGGGAATGTTGCACAGCAGATCTTCTGGTACACCGCATTTACCTCTTCGATGATTGAAAAAGGCACTGCGGTGGTTAATGACGACGGCAGCCCAAAATGGCGGATGGCCCCATCTCCGCACGGTCCCTATTGGGAAGAAGGCATGAAACTTGGCTATCAGGATGCCGGCTCCTGGACACTTTTCAAAAGTACCCCGGTAGATCGGCGTAAAGCAGCCTGGCTATTTGCCCAGTTCTGCGTTTCCAAATCAGTTTCTTTGAAAAAGACCCACGTCGGACTGACGCCGATTAGAGACAGCGATATCCGCGATGAGTCCTTCACCAAGCGGGCGCCTCAACTGGGTGGCCTGGTTGAATTCTACCGCAGCCCGGCACGGGTGGCCTGGACTCCTACCGGCACGAACGTTCCTGACTATCCGAAACTGGCACAACTCTGGTGGCAGAACATCGGTGAAGCCGTTGCCGGTGAAGTGACCGTTGACAAGGCGATGGATAACCTTGCGCGCGAACAAGACAAAGTTCTCATTCGAATTGCACGCAGCAAGGCCCAGGGAGACATGGGCCCAAAAATGAACGACGAGCGCGATGAGGCCTACTGGCTGAATCAGCCGGGCTCGCCAAAAGCGAAACTGGCCAATGAAAAGCCACAGGGCGAGACCATCAATTACGATGATCTCATCAAGGCCTGGCGTGAAGGAAGGGTTCGTTAATTGTAACTGTTGATAGTTTAAAACTGGCTTTTTGTATTTAAAGCCAACATCCGTAGTACAACCGTCAGGGGCCAGGGTTGCAAGCCCTGGCCCCTGACTTTTTTCCACATCAGTTGATCGCAAGATCTCTGCCGTGGGGAGGCGAGCATGCCAAGACAGCAACAGTTACAGCAGTTGAAAGATGGTCGCACTTTTGACCTGCTCGTCATCGGTGGCGGTGCAACAGGTTGCGGGGTGGTTCTTGACGCGGCAACCCGCGGCCTGAAAGTTGCGCTGATTGAAAAAAATGACTTTTCCGAAGGCACCAGCAGTCGAAGCACCAAGTTGGTTCACGGCGGTGTTCGCTACCTGGAGATGGCCGTAAAGAAACTGGATCGGGTGCAATATAACCTGGTCAAGGATGGTCTCCGCGAGCGAGGCATCTTGCTGAAAAACGCACGCCACTTGTCAAACCGGTTGCCCCTGATCACTCCGCTCTACAAATGGCTTGACGTTCCTTATGTTTTTTCGGGTCTTAAACTCTACGATATCCTTTCCGGCAAGCAGAACATTGGCCACAGCCGCCTATTGAGCCGCAAGGAAGCGTTACGCCGTTTCCCAAGACTGAAAGCCGAAGGACTCAAAGCCGGAGTCCTCTATTACGATGGTCAGTTTCACGATTCCCGCATGGCCCTGTCACTGGCATTAACAGCAGAACAGCATGGCGCGACGGTTGCCAATCATGTTGCCGTTTCCGGGTTATGCAAAGAGGGTGGGGAAATTGTCGGTGCGGAGTTGACCGATTCTTTAACCGGGGAGTCCTGGCAGTTAAAGGCCAAGGGCGTGATCAATGCTACCGGCCCATTTGTCGATCAAATAAGAAAGATGGACAACCCCGCAGCGCCCAAAATTCTTTCTGCCAGCACGGGAATTCACATCGTGCTGGATAAACGCTTCGCTCCACCCGACACCGGCCTGATGATTCCAGAAACCGAAGATGGCCGGGTCCTATTTGTCCTGCCCTGGGAAGGTCATGCCTTGGTCGGCACCACTGACGAGCCTGCAGAAGTCACCGAGCACCCGCAGCCCCTTGAATCAGAGATTGACTACCTGCTGCGTCACGTCGCTCATTACTTTAATCTGAAAGTCATAAAATCTGATGTCAAGGCAGTCTGGTCAGGGTTAAGACCACTGGTCTCCGATCCCAATGCCACCGACACAGCCAAGTTGGCTCGCGACCATGTGATTGAGGACAGTACAAGCGGCTTACTGACCATTGCTGGCGGCAAATGGACCACGTATCGAAAAATGGCTCTTGACACCGTAGATCATGCTTTAAGGCGCTTCAACTTATCACCACCGAGACCGACCTGCCAGACCGAGCAGTTACCGATTATCGGCAGTGCCAACTATTCCGACAAAGGCGATCTTGAGCTGAGCAAAAAGTATGGTTTTGACGCTGACGTTGCCTCTTACCTGAATCGGACCTACGGTGATCAGGCCGAACAGGTTGCCAAACTGGCTACAGGAGGAATCGGCATACGGCTAGTCAAAAACCACCCCGTTCTGGAATCTGAAGTACTCTATGCTGTGCGCTATGAATTGGCCGTGCGGGTTATCGATGTTCTCGCCCGGCGCATGCCGCTGGCACTTCTGGATACCGAGGCAGCAAAGCAGGCGGCACCCAGGGTGCTGGAGATCATGGCCAAAGAGTTGGGTTGGGATCAACGGCGCTGTGACGAAGAGACCTTACTAACCGCAAAAAGGTTATCTGCAGCGCTTTAATTGGTCGCCTGCGGGAACGGACTGATTTGCTCATTCATTCTCAGCACTGTCAATCGTGACGACAGCGGGCTGAGCCACCGGCAGTGAGACGATAAAGCGCGCGCCCTGCTCGCCATTGATGACTTCTATGCCGCCGTGGTGATGAGCAATAATCCGGTGCGAGATGGAGAGCCCCAACCCGGTACCTTTGGCAAAGGTCGAGAAGAAGGGGTTGAAAATATTGCGCATGATTTCCGGGCTGATGCCCCCACCTGTATCCTCAACCTCGACCACCACCGCCTGGTCGCCGCGCAGCGACCCGACCCAGGCTTTGACCGTAAGGACACCGCCGTCACTCATCACCTGCCTGGCGTTGATCATCAGGTTCAGAAATACCTGACGCAACTGCCGGTAATCGCCAACAATCTCCGGCAACCCTGTCTTCAGCTCACTGACAAGTTCTATATTCTGACGTTGACAGTGCTCGTGTTCAAGATCAAAAACCTCCTGCAGGACATCTTTTATATTACAGTCCTCCAGACAGACCAGCTGTTTTTTGCTGAACGCCAGAATATTGCCGAGCATCTCTTCCATGCGCCTTACTTCGCGCGCGATAATGCCAGAATATTCATTTGCTTTTGGATCTTTGAGCTCCTGCTTGGCCAGACGTTGAGCAAAACCACCGATGGAAACCAGCGGGTTACGCAACTCGTGGGCAACCTGAGCAGCCATTTCACCAAGAACCGCCATTTTTTCGCCATGAATCAGCTGCTCTTGAATATCTTGTAGATTATCATGTGCCATTTCCAGCCGCTTCACCAGGCTGGCATTATCCAGAGCCGAGCCGGACTGGCTGGCAAAAAGTTCCAGAAACCTTTTGCGAGTCGATGATATTGCTCTGCCGCTTAACGGGTTGTCGACGAGCAGAACGCCCATAATCTGGTCGCGTCCAATCAACGGAGCACAGGCATATGGCCCCAGTTCAAGAGCTTCCGCGAGCTGTCGTCCCCCAGAAGGTTCCTCTCCTGGTCGTGGTACCAGGACCACCTGTTTGCCCAGAAAGGCTTTGGCCAGAGCATTGTCATGCTTTTCAAGCGGCAAACGCTGCTTGATCACCTTCTGGTTGAAGGGTGCCGTCCTTTGCTCCGCACAAGAGTCTTCATTGAGGGGCAGCCGTTCCCAGTTCTGGAGGTTCTCTTCTGACGGCAAAACCAGGGGGGCCAACTCCTGTGAAACCCCAAGCATGCCCTGCAACATGCCAGTGCGCTTGTTGACGGTGAAGAGCGTGGCTCGCTCAAACCCGCCAGCTTCGACATCGGTTGCAGCAGAGAGTGTCAAATGAGCCAGTTCATCGAGGTTGAGCGTATTGTGCAGCGCCAGGGACATCCGGTAAAGCAATGAGGCTTCCTGGTGGGCAACCTCCTGCTGCTTTTCAGCCGCCAGGCGGCGCTTTAACTCCTGGTCAAGCTCATCGTAGGACTGACTCATGTCTCGGAAAAGCATCTTGAAAGGAGAACGCAGGGTTCCTTCAATCAGGGCATAGTTAACCAGTATGATTCCACCCAGTTTGAGATAGTGGCCGAGAAAATTCATGTAGCCATAGACATCCAGGTAAAGGGTGAACATCAACTCCGACAAGATGTTCATGCTGATGGCAAGAAGCAATATCGTCATCAGGTGACGATTCAGAAACCTGCTGTGCCGCCAGAGCAAACAGGCCGCCAGACAGAGCAGAACGATGAGGACATATTCAAAGTTAACCTTGAAGGGAGTCAGCCCCTCCCCTTCAACAAAACAGGTCGGGAAGATTGCAAAGGGCCATACCATGGTTACGCAAACAAGCCCGCTGAGCAAGAAGCCGACCAGCCAACCCATGTCGGTGGTAAAGTCCTTACGGCCCAGGCTGAGAATTGCGAGAAGAAAGGCAAGCGTTCCAAACGTTCTGGCGATCAACCACAGTTGAGTCGCCACATCGGCGCCAGCGACAGGGACAATCTGCATGCCCTTGTAAGTCAGCGTATGCAGCAGGTCAACCATTCCTGAGACAAGAAAACCAACGGCCAGGATCGTAAAAAACTGGCGGCGAACCAAATGCCGGGTATTCCAGCCAATCAGGAATACTGCTGTCAGCAGGACGATACTGGAGAGTTCTATCAGGGTGTGAATCAGCAGGTAGTTAAAACGGCTCAGCAGGAGGAGCAAGAAGCCGACAGACAGAAAAAGCGCCAGGCCGACTTTGATGGATAAGCGGGGAAGTGTTGACGACAGATCAGCATCAGAAAGATGTTGTGCCGATGTCGATTTATTGTTGAATGGATCAGATTGTTCGCCCGGCATGACCTCCTCCAGTCTGCCGGTGAAGACCGAATCAAATTAACCTATTTTTTCCTGACGTTCCTGCTCGGTCTTGCACTCGATGCACAAGGTAGTGACCGGCCGTGCCTTCAGACGCGCTTCGCCAATCTGGTCACCACAATCTTCGCACTCACCGAATTCGCCGGCCTCAATACGATCAAGGGCCTCACGGATCTTGGAAATCAGCTTGCGTTCACGATCACGGATACGCAATTCGAAATTGCGGTCAGATTCAAGCGACGCCCGATCGGTCGGATCAGGGAAGTTGGTCTTTTCATCAGTCATTTCAGAGACCGTCTTATCGGCCTCACGCAGCAACTGATCCATCTGTTCCTGAAGGAGCTGACGGAACTCCTCCGATTTGGCTTTTTTCATAAAAAACTCCTCAAAGTTGAACTGGCACAAATTAAATTAAATTGACCAACAAGTCAACTTAAATGCCAAATCAAGCTTTGAACTGAGCGGCCAGAACATAAACCAGAGCGATTACAGCAAACCATGCCGTAAAGATATCCGCCTGCCTTGAAATCGGCTTGATCGCCAACTCTCGGGTCTCTTCGGTGACCGTTCCTTCAGGAACCTTTGCGATCAATAAATCCACCAGAGTAGGAAAATTCCCGTAAGCGTTGGAGATAATCAGAAAATCGTCATCACCGGCGGACAGCGTCATAAAAACTCGATTGCGCACCCGAACCGTTTCCAGGCTGGTCACATCGGCAAAACGTATCTGACGCTGACGAAAGGGGCGAAATGCCGTAATTTCATCCCGAGCAACAACCAGACGACGAAAAGCACTTTCGACAAACATCATCATGATTGGCAGGATAAAAAATACCAGTAAAATAGTTTTTGCGACCGGCTGTCCCTGAAGAATACAGACCACCAGCAAAGCAACCATCAATGCGGCCAACAGCCCCACAGGCACGACAAAGGCCCGGCGGATCACAAATGTACGTAACTGACTCACTTAACAGGTTCCTCGCGATTAATCGACTCTCCGGGGTTGATAAAGTGACCACTGCGACCACCTCTTTTTTCTACCAGACGGACATTGTCAATCGACATGGTTTTGTCGATCGCCTTACACATATCGTAGATAGTCAGACCAGCAACCGAGGCGGCCGTCAAGGCCTCCATTTCGACCCCGGTCTGACCGTTAACCTTGACCGTTGCTTCGATCTCTACGCTGGCGTTTTCAGAATCAGGTAAAAATTCTACCGTAATGCTGTTGATCATAAGAGGGTGGCAGAGGGGAATCAGATCAGAGGTTTTTTTGGCCGCCATGATCCCGGCCAGACGCGCCACTGCAAAAACGTCGCCCTT
>DAOWJU010000217.1 GCA_030640215.1 Desulfuromonadales bacterium | reverse complement strand
TTCTTTACCAAGGATGCCGACCTTGATACCTGCAGCCTGGCAGAGTTTGACAAAGCTTTTGGCGACCTGGATGTTGCGCTTGTCAAAAGAAGCGTAGCAACCAACAAAGTAGAGAATATCTACATCGGAGTCTTCCGAGAGCGGCTTGATATCAAGTTCTTCTATCCAGTCACCTCGCGACGCATATCCCAAGCCGAGCGGGTTGCCATTAACTTCGGTTTGCTCCATGGCGGTCATCACTTCTTCGCCGGGGAACTCCCCTTCCATCAACACCAGGTTGCGGCGCATATCGACGATCTTATTAACGTGCTCGATGCTGGCCGGACAGATCTCCTGGCAGGCACGGCAGGTGGTACAGGACCATAGAGCGTCTTTGTCGCAAGCTTCGATCAGATTGGCCTCGGGGTTGTTGAGAGCGACTTCACCCAAATCATTAACAATCTTCATCGGCGAGAGAGGTTTGTCGGTATTGTGAGCAGGGCATCGATCCTGACAGCGCTTGCACTGGGTACAGGCATCGGTATCAAAGATGTCTTTCCAGGTCAGATCCGTAATGGCCGCAGCGCCAAAGCTCTCAGCCTCTTCATCTTCAAGATCAAGGCTGACCAGCTTGCCGGTCGGCCCCAGGTCTTCGAACAGGTAATTAAGGCTGGTGGTAAATATGTGGCGGAACTTGGTAAAGGGAATGGCGACGATAAAGGCCATCACCAAGAGAAGGTGGAACCACCAGGTGAGGCTATGCAAAGAACGTAACGACGCTTCCGGCATACCGGCGAAAGCTTTGGCAAAGAGCAATCCGACCGGCGACCAGATGGCCAACGGTGTGCCCATTTCGGTGACCGCCATGCGCGCACCCTCGATGACGAAACCGCTGATCAGAATCGCAAAGAGCAGACCATGCATAATGAGATCGTCGGACTTACTCTCCAACCCTTCTGGGCGGACAATGTAGCGCCGTACCAGCAGTCCGCCGAGCATGACAATCGCCACCAGCCCGGCGATATCGAGAACAACCGAGAAGAGCAGATAGAAGTTCCCCTTAAGGAACTTGACGCCAAACAGAAGATCGGTGAAATCGGCCTGCAGAACAATCAGGCAGGTACCGAGAAACAACAGGAAGAAACCCCAGAAGAATAGGCCATGAGCCAGGCCTGGTCCTTTGACCCGAATCACCTTGCTCTGCAGCAACATATTCTTGGCCATGTTACTGATTCGAAGCGGCAGTTGATCAAGTCGATCGAGCGATTGCCCTTGTTTGTAGACTTTGATCCGCTTCATGAACGCGTTGACCAGTACGGCAATTGCGGCAAAGGTCAATATGTACATGGGCAACAGAGTGGTTACTCCATGACCTACGTTCCAATAAATTTCTCTTGTCATTTCCATGGTCAACCCCTTGATTGTTCTTGTTCAGGCAGCTGGGCACTCATTGACAACCTGAGACTTATCCATTTCTGGTTGCTGTAGAAGGTCAATGATCCTCCTGCGGTAGCCATTAATATCTGTACGTAACGCCGTCAGATTGTCGATCTTGACCTCGATACCCTTCAAATTAGAGTCAAGGATATCAATAAGTTGTGGCAGAATTCTATCTGTTGCCTGATTATTCAGCTCATAATTAACAGCAATCTTTTTCATCTCTTTCAAGGTGATACCGAGTTCTTTAAGCTTGAGAATGAACCTCAGCCGCAAAATTTCTGCCTTGCTGTAAAAGCGTATGCTGCCGGACTCAACACGATTGTCCCCCATCAACCCAACCTCTTCGTAGTAGCGGATAGTTCGAGTTGATATCTCCAATTGCCTGGCAACCTGGCCAATTTTGAACTTTTCGTTAACATTACTCATGGAGCTCCCTTCAAAGAGTCGAGTTTTTAGAAAATATATTTCTCACTCTCGCTGGCTGCCGCAGCCAGAACCTGTTTGGCTTCAAGCAGA
Source organism: Desulfuromonadales bacterium (assembly GCA_030640215.1). Taxonomy (GTDB): domain Bacteria; phylum Desulfobacterota; class Desulfuromonadia; order Desulfuromonadales; family BM103; genus M0040. The sequence continues at coordinate 6,790 of DAOWJU010000217.1, read as the reverse complement.
CCAGTTGCATCAAAGCCGGCCAGGCAATTCACGGCAGCGCGAAGGGTCTTTAACTGAGCACCATCAGCGATGTAGAAAGCCGCTTTCTGTGCCGCTTCCGCAGCCTGCTCATTGGCCCGATATGCGCTCACCAGAGCAACCGCCTGATAAAGCTTCTGTTTGTTGGCACTCGCCTTCGGGTGAGCTTTTTCCGCACGTAGCACGGCGCTCTCCACGGCAAAAATCTGGATCGCCAGATCAGCCAGTGTCATCAGCACTTCCTGTTCAGCCTGTAGCTTGTCCTGGAACTTCTCCATAGCGGAGCCGGACAACACCAGCAAAAGCGATTTCAAGCGCTTGAGCAGATCCTTTTCCACAGCAAAAGGCGCATCAGAAGTAAATTCACCGACACTTCCGAGAGAAGCAAAAGCCGCCTTAACCCCATCCTGCAGAGGCAAAGTACCCTTCATCCCCTTGCCAAGCAGGATTCCTGGAATCAGAATACGGTTGATCTCATTGGTCCCTTCATAGATCCTACTGATCCTGGCATCACGATAATAACGCTCTGCCGGATACTCACTGACAAAACCATAGCCACCGTGAATCTGCAGCACCTCGTCAGTCACAAAAGCCTGAACCTCAGAACAGTAGACCTTGGCAATAGCGCATTCCGCAGCGTACTCTTCAATTCCCTTCTGGTACTCGGTGTAATAGTTTTCAATCCCCATATCCAGACTCTGCAGCCGGTCATCAAGTAACCCGGCCAAACGGTAAACAACTGATTCGGAAGCAAAGATGTCCGCCGTCATGTCGGCCAACTTCTCCTTGATCGCGCCGAACTTGCTGATCTGAGTATTAAACTGTTTGCGCTCGTTGGCGTACTGAGCAGCTGCCTGGAAAGCATGTTTAGCGGCACCGGTCACCCCGGCACCCAACTTGAAGCGACCAACGTTGAGAACGTTAAAGGCGATCTTGTGTCCCTTGCCGATTTCGCCGAGCAGGTTTTCCACCGGGACTTTAACGTTGTCGAGCACAACCTGGCAGGTCGATGAGCCCTTGATCCCCAGTTTCTTCTCTTCGGGACTGATGCTCACCCCCTCATAGCCGCGCTCAACCAGAAAAGCGGTAAAGTGCTGTTTGTCAACCTTGGCAAAAACCGTGAACAAACCAGCGAAATCCGCGTTGGTAATGAACTGTTTGGTACCATTGAGGATGTAGTATTTGCCATCTTCCGAGAGGATGGCGCTGGAGCTCGCCCCCAGCGCATCAGAACCGGACCCGGGCTCGGTGAGACAATATGCGCCGATCAGTTCGGCGGTCAACAGCTTCTCCAGGTAGCGTTCCTTCTGCTCCGGGGAGCCATAATAAACCAGTGGTAAAGTACCGATACCAGCATGAGCCATCGCGGTGACATTAAAGGAACCTGCGTAGCCGAGCTTTTCTGCAATCAGCATGCTGGTGGTTTTATCGAGGTCAAGACCACCGTACTCTTCGGGGCCTTCCACCATCAGCAGCCCAAGTTCACCGGCCTGGCGAAACAAATCGACCACCTTTTCAAAGTTCTGTGCTTCAATCTCATCAATATGCGGCAGCACCTCGTTGGTGACGAACTGTTCGGTGGTTGCAGCAATCTGCTTATGCTCGTCGGTAAAATCTTCCGGGGTGAACAGCTGTTCCAGCTCGGTTTCAGTGAGCAGGTATTCGCAACCATTTAATTGTGTCTTTGACATGTGTGACCTCGCAAATCAGTTATTAAAGTTTTTCAAAAATTCCGGCAGCGCCCATCCCTAAACCAATACACATAGACACCATGCCATACCTGATGTCTCTTTTGTCCATTTCGGCCAACAGGGTAGCGGTCAGTTTGGAGCCAGTACAACCGAGGGGATGTCCCAGAGCGATCGCGCCGCCGTTGACATTGATAATCTCCTGATTGAGTTGCAAATCATTGATGATTGCCAGGGACTGCGCCGCAAAAGCTTCATTCAGCTCGATCAAGCCGATATCTTCCTGCTTGAGACCAGCAATTTTCAACGCAGCAGGGATTGCTTCAAGGGGACCGATTCCCATCACCTCAGGAGGTACACCTTTGACAGCGAAGGAAACAAAACGGGCGACCGGGTCTTTGCCAAGTTTCTTGACGAACTCCTCGGACACAACCAACACTGCTGCGGCGCCATCAGTCATCTGTGAGGCATTGCCAGCGGTGACGGTTCCGTTCATCTTAAAAACCGGCCGCAGTTTCCCCAGCGCAGCTGCGGTGACTCCGGCACGGACACCGTCATCGATGCTGACCAGTTCAGTTCTCTTTTTCATCTGCCCGTCAACCAAGGCCGCATGTTCAACTTCGATCGGAATAATTTCCTCAGTGAAGCGTTTTTCTGCAATCGCCTTGGCAGCCTTTTCATGACTTGCGGCGGCAAAGATGTCCTGCTGCTCGCGGCTGATGCCATATTTTTCGGCCACAACCTCGGCAGTCATACCCATCCCCATGAAAGATTCCGGCCATTCGCTGACCATTGTCGGGTTGGGAGACACTTTGTTGCCACCCAGTGGCACACTGGTCATCGATTCGACACCACCGGCAATGATGCAGTCAGCATGACCTGCCTGAACACGTTCGGCAGCCAAGGCAACTGCCTGCAACCCGGACGAGCAGAGACGATTGATGGTCATGCCGGGCACCGTAGTCGGCAGCCCAGACCTCATTGCTGCCACGCGGGCAATATCCCAGCCCTGTTCAGCTTCCGGGAATGCACAGCCGAGGATCACGTCCTCCACCTGTCCAGCCTCTATGCCGGTACGCTCGACCAGACCTTTAATAGCGCTGGCAGCCAGATCATCGGGACGGACACTCTTGAATTTACCCTTATATGCCCGGCACCCAGGTGTTCTGTATGCCGCTAAAATATATGCTGTTTTCATTATTATTCTCCCTAGTTTCTAAGCGCTTTGCCGGTTTTAAGCATGTGCTCGATTCTTTCCAGTGTTTTCGGGTTACCACACAAACGCAGGAACGCTTCCAGCTCCAGGTCGAGCAGGTGCTGCTCGCTGATCAAGGTGCCGGTCGGCACATCACCACCGGTGATAACCTCGGCGATAATAGCGCCCATTTCGGCTTCGTATTCAGTAGCAAAACCACCCGCCATCATATTCCACATCTGGCTCTTGAGGGCTGAAGCGACGCTACGGCCAGGCGCTTTCAGATTTTCCAGAGGTTGTTTAGGCCGGTAGTTGTTTGCCAGAGCCAGAACTTTCTGCTTGGCATCGGCAATCAGACTGTCGATATCCATGGTAATTGCATCACCTGCGCGCATCATACCCATGTCGTTCAGTTCGAAAGCGGATCCGGAGACCTTGGCCATGACGATGTTGTTAAACAGTTTGCCCAAAAATGGTGAGACGTCGGCACGGTAGGGAGCGGACATTTCAATTGCCCGTAGTGCCATCTCTTTAGTTCCACCACCGGCTGGCAGCAGGCCAACCCCGATTTCGACCAGACCCATGTAGGTTTCAGCATGAGCATTGATCGCATCGGCATGCAAAGCCACTTCACAACCACCACCAAGGGTCATATTGAAGGGTGCGGCCACCACCGGAATATGGGCGTACTTAACAACCATCAGCGAGGTTTGGAAACCACGGATGATCTGTTCTATCTGATCGAAGTTACCGTCATTGATGGCTGCAGCGATCTTCGCCAGATTTGCCCCGGCCGAAAACACCTTGCCCTGATTGCCGATGACCAGGCCGACGCCTTCATTTTCTGCCCGTTCGACCGCCTTGGCAGTCATGTTGAGAATGTCATCATCAATAGCGTTCATCTTTGAGTGAAACTCCAGCCCGAAGACGCCGTCACCCAGGTCGAAAATCGAGGCATCGGAGTTGCTCTCAACCACCTTGTCGGCCCTCTTGAGAATGTCGAATTTGATCTGGTTCGACGGGGAGGTGATTTCGCGATATTCGCCAGCGACCAAATCCCATGCGTATTTTTGTGCACCCTCAAACTTGTAGAACGACTCGACCTGCTTCAGGACCTCTGGAACTTCAACGCCATCAGCTTCGGCCCGTTCTACAAAGTAGCGCACACCCAGGGCGTCGAGCATCTCGAACGGCCCCAACTCCCAGCTGAAACCCCACTTCATACCGTTATCGACATTAACCACATCATCAGCGATCTCCGGAACCCGCTTGACCGAGTAGATCAGCGCATCGCGCAAGTTGCGCCAGGCTAATTCTGCCGCCTTGTCCTTACCGGCAACAACTGCCTGCAGGCGTTTTGCCGGGTCATCAAGACCCTTGGTGGCCAGCACCGAGTCGAACTTTGGTTTCTCTGAAGCCTTGTATTCACCACTGATATAATCGTAGAAATTGATCCCGGTCTTGTCTTTTTTGAAGAAGCCCTGCTTAACTTTGTTGCCAAGCAGCCCCTTTTCGATCATGCCGCTGAAAAATTCCGGGATTTTGAAAATTTCTCGTTGCTCATCGTTCGGCAACAGCTCATAACTGTTGTTGGCGACATGCACGAGAGTATCGTTACCAACCAGATCACAGGTACGGAAGATGGCACTTTTGGGGCGAGCAGTTGCCGGTCCTGCCACGGCATCGACCTCTTCGACAGTCATCTTCAGATCGAGCATATGCTGCATGGCGTTGAACATGGTGAAAACGCCGATCCGATTACCGATGAAGTTCGGAGTATCCTTGGCATAAACCACACCCTTGCCAAGGCGACGACTGCTGAAATCAGCCATGTAAGCCATAACTTCAGGATCAGTCTCATTACAGGGAACAAGTTCCAGTAGGCGCATGTAGCGAGGAGGATTAAAGAAGTGCGTCACCAGGAAGTTCTTACGTACCGATTGCGGCAACATCTCCGCCATAGCGTTCACTGACAGGCCGCTGGTATTGGTCGACAGGATCGCACCGTCGGCGAGATTAGGTACCACCTTCTCGGTCAACAGACTCTTTTTGATCGCCATGTTCTCCACAACGACCTCAACAACCCAGTCACAGTCCTTGAGCTTGGCAATATCGTCCTCGAAGTTGCCAACCGTAATCTGCTTGGTGAAGTTTCTGTGATACAGCCCCCGGCTTTTCACTGCACCTTGCAAACCATTGACTGCAAACCGGTTGCGCACGATCTGACTCTCCAGGGTGAGCCCCTTTGCCTCCTCCTGCTTCGTCAACTCTCCGGGAACGATGTCCAACAACAGGACATCGAGTCCCGCATTTGCTAGGTGTCCGGCGATAGTAGCTCCCATCACTCCGGCACCAAGAACTGCCGCTCTTTTAATCTGTCTCATGTGGCCTCTCCATTAAATTATCCTTGATACAGTATGTTTCGCTCACAAATAGAGCTATTGCTCTCTAACGAGCATTTACTCGTTTATATTGTATGTTCACGTTAACGTCAAGTATTTTTAAAACATTTTTTTAAAACTACTATTAAAAAGCAAATATGGCTGTGAATGGAAAATGGCGGGGCGGAAGGATCAAAAGAAAATGACTGTCTGGACGAAGGCTCTAAGAAATCTTGGGCGGCTGTGGCACTATATAACTAAGTGCAAGAAACGCCTTAAGTCCACGAACATGCAGGAGAGGCTGATTCACGAGATGTGACATAGTGGGGGATGGAGGTGAGGCTAGTATATTATCTAGAGCACCTTATTGCCCGTTTTCCTAAAAGTCTTTCAGATAAATTGATTGAATGTGAAATCACCGGATTACCATTTATGCCGTCCAGTAAAAAAGATCTTCACATATCGTTTGTAGCCAAATTTTGGAGCAAAGTTGACAGAAGTAGGGACAAAAATGAATGTTGGCCATGGACTGGTTTCATTGAGAAAGACGGATATGGTGTTTACAGCCAAAGAGGGTCAGAAATTAAGACCTATTTTGCCCATAGGATATCGTACTTGCTAACCCATTTCCCAAAAGATTACATTGAGAAACAGGGCAAAATGAAAGGAAAAGAAGTTCACCATTTATGTGGAAGCAACAGTTGTTGCAATCCCTATCATCTTCAATTGGTGACAGCCAGATTGCATCGTGGCATTCATTCACAACTACCACATGAAAAAATTGATCGGCAGAGACTGTTTAGGGAGATACTTAAGGATTGGAAGTCATGCGAGGACTTAAACAAACTTATAGACAAATACGAGCTACCTCAGAAGTTAATAGAAAACATAATATTAAAGAAAACAAAAGCTGAGGATCTTTTATGACATCTTAATCACATGCCACCACACCCACTTCAACACATTCCGGACGTTAAGTGGAAATTGATTCATTTGGCTCTCCACCCAGCATGCGACTCCTGTTCGTCGAACCGGAGAGTTGCTTACAGATGTCCTCAAATTACGAGTCAATCCAGAAGTTCATGATCTCAACCAGTGGTATCCTTCATTTGACAAAAAACACATCTTCATCACAACTCACTAATGTGCCAAAACGACTAAGAGATACCTCTTACGCGCCACGCACCCTACGTGACGCACCAAGAAAAAATCGCCCCCCCCCCGGAATGGAGAGGCGATCACATTTAATCACGATTGATTTTGGATGTTTTCAGATGACTAACGAAACTGAAATGGCAAACAAAAAGGCAAACATTTTCACATGTTTGCCGGTAAGTAGCTTAATTTATTAACTTATTCACCTGGCATTGCCTTACCGCTTGGCGACACCCCATAACAGGATGTGGTTTTTAACAAAGTTGCCAAGGCGAGTCAAGCTTTTTCGCCACCAGAAAGCGCACTATATAGATATCAGTTGAGCGATGCAAGTGTCTTTTATAAACAAGTCA
>DAOWJU010000235.1 GCA_030640215.1 Desulfuromonadales bacterium | reverse complement strand
CTATTTTCCTTTGATCGCATACCCATAGAGAAAGGAAGATTCTAGCCAACCATGGTTCAACTTAGTAGTCAAAAGCACTCACTTTAAACCGCTCTTATTCCACCGTTTTAATAATTTAAAAGGGCACTTCCATACTGCTTGGCCTTTAGTTGATCTCTGCGTCCCCTGCATCTTCAAATACGTGCAGGGCAACATTCTACACCCTGCTAACGACCAGAATTAGTTGCCGGGCCTCTTCTCTACAAAGGCATGCACCAATCAATGCGGTGCCGGTAAGGGCATTACGCATGTCGTTACGTTCAAAGGTGAGGATACCGACCCGATCCGAAAGGGTGAAGGAGGAGTCTTTCAGTTCCAGCGGCAGCCCCAAATTATTCTTGGTCATACGGCCTCTCTCTGCTGATAGTCATCTACCAGCAGGGTCGCCTCTGTTGCCTGCTGAACCTGCTCCAACGTACAGCCGGGGGCTACCTCTTTCAGTAACAGGCCTCCATCAGTGACATCCATCACTGCCATATTGGTGATGATACGATGCACCACCCCCTGGCCGGTCAGCGGCAAGGTGCAGCTCTTCAGGATCTTCGATTCACCTTTCTTGTTGCAATGCTCCATAATGACGACAACCTTTTTGGCCCCATGCACCAGATCCATGGCACCACCCATGCCCTTGATCATCTTGCCAGGGATCATCCAGTTGGCCAGGTCACCATTTTCGGAGACCTCCATTGCGCCGAGGATAGCGATATCTATATGGCCACCACGAATCATCGCAAATGATTCGGCGCTACTGAAGAGACTGGCGCCAGTGGTCATGGTCACCGTCTCCTTGCCGGCATTGATCAGATCGGGATCGAGTTCATCCTCCAGCGGATATGGCCCAATACCGAGTAGACCATTCTCTGACTGTAAATAGACCTGTTTATCGTCGATATAATTAGCAACCATAGTCGGGATGCCGATACCGAGATTGACATAGAAGCCATCTTCAATCTCCCGGGCTGCCCTTTGGGCTATCTCTTCTCTATTCAATGGCATTGTTCTCTCCTTATTAGGCCGCGCGAAAGGTTTTTCGTTCTATCGGTTTTTCGTAATCGGAACCTTGCAATATCCGCTGCACATAAACGCCTGGACTATGGATCCGATCTGCCTCCAATTCACCGACCTCCAGCAACACCTCAACCTCGGCAATCGTAATGCTGCCAGCTGCGGCCATCATCGGATTGAAATTGCGGGCGGTCTTGTTGTAAACGAGGTTGCCAGCGCTATCGCCACACTGGGCTTTTACCAATGAAAAGTCAGCCTTCAGGGCAGTCTCTAAAATGTACCGCTTGCCATCAAAAGTACGTTCCTCTTTACCCTCAGCCACCGGTGTACCTACACCTGCCGGAGTATAGAACGCCGGGATACCGGCACCACCAGCCCGAATCCTCTCGGCAAGGGTTCCCTGCGGCACCAGGTCAACCTCCAACTCACCGGAGAGAAACTGCCGCTCAAACTCCTTATTCTCACCGACATAGGAGGAGACCATCTTCCTGATCTGCCTGCTCTGCAGCAGAACTCCCAGACCAAAATCATCTACTCCACAGTTATTTGAGATGATGGTCAGATCTTTAACCCCCTTGTCACGCAGGGCGATAATTAAATTCTCCGGGATACCGACCAGACCAAAACCACCAACCATGATCGTCGACCCGTCCTCTATGCCCTGCAAAGCCTGTTCAACCGTTGTCTGTATCTTCAAGATTTCCTCCTTTTCGTTGACAACTGTTCCCGTTTTGAGAACACTTCCACTGCAAGATAGATAAATTGAAATCGTTCGGGCAGATGAGCCACCCTATTAAATCATACGTTTTATAAAAGCAAAGACGGTGCCAAACGCCGTTCTACAATCAACCTGACTACTTATGGCTTTATATTCGGACACTTAGTAAGGTAGGCATTTTAAACGTTTTCGGAAAAGGATCTCTACACTTGGATACAAACAAGCGTCGATCTCTATTGCTTTTAAAAAAAACGGTCTGAAGTGACGCCATATGGGCAGATAGCTCTGCCATTGCGGCAAGGTCACGTTGGTAGACATTGTCTGCATTTATATACAGCCAATGGACACCGCCCCAGTCTACTGAGGGCGGTTTTTTTGTAACTTTTTATAGATACCGGGGCGAGATATGCCCAGGAGGGTGGCGGCAGCATTCTTATTCCCGCCCGCCTGCTCTATTGCCTCGTCAACCAGATACCTCTCCACCTCGTCCATGATATTGGATAACGGCAAGTGACCACCGCGATGATCGACGCCAGCAGCCAAAAGGATATCTTGGGGATTGGTTGGAAGTCGTACCACTGCCTGCAACAGATAGTCGGGGAGATCTGATCTCTTTATTTGTGTCCCCTGCACCATATTGAAGGCACTCTCAATAACATTGCGCAGCTCACGAATATTGCCAGGAAAGCTGTATCGCTTGATTACGTCCCAGGCCTCAGGAGCCAAATCCTTAACCCTGAGACCGAACTCTTCGTTGAAAGTGTCGATAAAGTGTTCAACGATTGATAAAACATCCTCAACCCGCTGTCGCAACGGCGGCACAAAGATCGGTACAATATTCAGTCGATAGTAGAGGTCACGCCTGAACTTGCCTTCCTCGACCTGCTCTTCCATATTGACGTTGGTAGCAGTAACGATGCGAACATCGAACTTCCTCGTTTCGTCACACCCCAATGGAGTCACCTCTTTCTCCTGCAATACACGCAACAACTTTGCCTGCATCGATGTGGTCATGTCGCTGATTTCATCGAGAAAGAGGGTGCCGCCATTAGAGAGTTCGAACTTGCCGATCTGCCCCCCCTTGCGAGCGCCGGTAAAGGCACCATCAGCATAACCGAAGAGCTCCGATTCCAGCAGGTGTTCCGGGATGGCAGCACAATTGACTTTAACAAAAGGACCATATCGGCGCGGACTGGCGGCATGAATAGAGTGCGCTAAAAGCTCTTTGCCGGTGCCGCTCTCGCCGATGAGCAGCACACTCGAACCACGCTTGGCCACCCGCATCATTGTTGCCTTGAGCTTTTGCATCACCTTGCCGTGGCCAACGATACTGTTGATATCGTAGTTAAAATCGCAGTGTTTAGAGATTTTCGGCAGGATCCTCGCTTCTTGCCCCATCAATGTATTTATCTGTTCAGCGAGCAGCGCCACCTCCCTGACATCTCTAAACAGGATACGACCGAGAGCACCTACAACCACTCCATCCCTGAAGAGTGGATAGCGGGAAGCGACTACCTCCCTGCCGTTAATCAAATGGGGCCAACCAACTTCAGCCTTGCCGGTCTCCATGACCGTTGGCAGCCGGGAGTTTTTTGACTCTTTATATGCCTCAAAGAGATGTCGGCCGATCATATCTTGGGCTCTGGCACCCATTGCATCGGCAAAATGTTGATTAACAAGGGTGATGGTACCTTGCCTGTCAACAACGATAAGGCCGTCTTGAACGATATCGGTCAGTGGCCCTAAGGATTGGGCCAGATCAGCAGGCAGTGCTTCCAGGTGATCCCCATGCGGGTAGAGTATCGATTCATCTCCCCCTAAAAGGGACAAGAAACCGCCGATCGACTTACCATTCTCCTGTATTGGCACGTAGCTGCATTCAAACAGCCGACCATGAACAATGGTCAACTTGGACTTAAAACAGAAACCGGCGACAACCAACGATGTAAGGGGGGCTAGATTGACCAGATCACCCAATCGCTTGCCAACGATCTCATCGGGCAACCATTGAAAGAGTGTCCGGCAATATTCGGTCGTCGACAGAATATTCAACTCCCGATCGAGAAAGACAGTCCAACCCTCTTCATTATTATCACTCAGGAACGGGTCGAATTCTGTCTGATCAATTATCTCTGCAAGTTCCATCATAGCCTCCATTACCGATTTGGATCTGACAAGATGGTTTTATCTAGAGACAGTGCCCCACTACTCGGCAACCGACGGCAGAATGTATACTGCCCTTGTCCTGAACACGTCAATGTAGTCAATTTATGGTCAGCCATCAAGCAGCTACACACCCACCAGCATGTGTCCCAGCTTTTCTTGCTTGGTCTTGAGATATCCCATATTTGCGACATTGGGCCTCATCTCAATGGGCACCCGTTCGACAATCTCTAAACCGTACCCTTCGAGACCAATTATTTTTTTGGGATTGTTGGTCATTAAACGTATTTTTCTGATACCAAGGTCAGAGAGTATCTGAGCACCGATGCCGTAATCTCGTTGATCAGCCTTAAACCCCAAGGCTTCATTCGCCTCAACAGTGTCGCAACCCGTGTCTTGCAGTGCATAGGCTTTGAGCTTGTTGATCAATCCGATACCACGTCCTTCCTGACGCAGATAAAGAAGAACGCCAGCCCCTTCAAAAGCGATCTGTTGCATCGATGCTTGCAATTGTTCTCCGCAATCGCACCGCTGCGAACCGAAGACGTCACCTGTCAGACATTCTGAATGTACCCTTACCAGAATCGGCTTACCTGTATTGATCTCACCTTTAATCAAAGCAAGGTGATTGTTTGAGTCCACTTCATTCTCGTATACAATTGTCCTAAATTCACTGCAAAACGGCGTCGGCAGTACAGTCTCAGCCGCACGCTTAACCAACTGTTCATTAAGCATGCGATAGGCTACCAGGTCTGCAATAGATACGATCTTTAATCCATGTTTGAGCGCATAGGGTTTAAGCTGAGGCATCCGGGCCATGGTTCCGTCCTCGTTCATTATTTCACAGATCACGCCGGCCGGCTTAAGCCCTGCCAGATGAGCCATGTCGACCGAACCTTCGGTCTGCCCCGTTCGCACCAATACTCCACCCCTCTTCGCCCTCAGCGGAAAGATGTGGCCGGGCCTTGACAGATCGGCGACGGTAGAACCTTCAGCGACGGCAACCTGAATAGTCCGGGCCCGATCAGCTGCAGAGATGCCAGTTGTCACCCCGGTACGTGCCTCGATCGAGACGGTAAAGGCGGTACCGAAAGCGCATGTATTATCGGTCACCATCGGAGGCAGCTCAAGGTGGTCGGCCCGCTCTTCGGTCAGGGTAAGGCAAATGAGTCCCCTACCCTCTTTTGCCATGAAGTTGATCGCTTCCGGTGTGACCTTTTCGGCCGCCATCACCAGATCGCCTTCGTTTTCACGATCTTCATCATCGACCAGGATGATCATCTTTCCCTGACGGAGATCCTCAAGTGCTGCTTCGATCTTTGTTACATTCATATTTCTCTTTCCTATTCCTGTTTTCTTTATTCAGCAGTTTCAGCTCTTGAGCAGATTGACCAGAGCACGACGCCTGAGCTCACCCTTCAGAATCAGCACCATCTTCTCCTCAAGCTGGTCCAGGGTCGCTTCATCAACCATCGACTCCAGCTGATCCAGCTTCCATTCGCTGGCCATCTTGTTCCAGAGCATCAGCCGAAGAGCCATTGAACAGTCAGCCGAATCGATGCCGATCAATCGGACTCCACGCATAATAAAGGGGAAGACGTTTATCGGCAGATCGGGTGAAGCCACCAGACCGCAGCAGGTAATAACACCCCAGGGTTGGGTGGCTTTGATCGCTGCTGCCAGCATCTCTCCACCGACACAGTCGATGACCCCGGCCCATCTGGCTTTCATAAGAGGTCTCTCATTGCCGGTCAAAAGATCCTCGCGGCTGATGACACGTTCCGCTCCCAGCCCTTTCAGGTAGGCCGTCTCTTCCTGTTTACCCGTCACCGCCGTTACCCAGTATCCTGCTTTGGCCAGTATCGCCACCGCCAGACTGCCAAGCCCGCCGGTTGCACCAGTAACCAATACCTGACCCGACTCCGGGAAGACACCATTATCGACCAGCTCCTGCACCGACATCGCTGCAGTCAAACCGGCGGTGCCGAGCATCATACTCTCTTTAAGACTCAGGCCTTCGGGCAGCCTGAGGGCCCAACTACTAGGCACCCGGATAAACTGGCCGAACCCACCATCGGTCTCCATGCCCAGGTCGTAGCTGGTAACGATCACCTTCTCGCCGGTGACAAATGTGCCATCACTGCAGGAGACCACTTCGCCAGCAGCATCGATACCGGGAGTGTGCGGATAGTTACGAGTGACACCTGGATTGCCGATCGCAGAGAGGGCATCCTTAAAATTAAGCGATGAATAGTGAACCTTGACCACCAGCTCTCCATCGGGCAGATCGGCGATAGACCTGGTGACTACAGAACGGGTAAAGTTCTTCTTTTCAGGCTGATCAACCAGCAGTGCCTTAAATGTCTGGGACATGGTGACTTTCCTCTATATGCTCGGGTCCCTGAGGACCACTATTGCACCGATCAGGGCATGGGTTGGGGTTTTAACAGGCATTTTTCTAAAACAGCAGAGATCCATTGTCAGAAATTGACCAGATGTTGGCCGGAAGCCAACCCCAAATTGCTCTAAAAATGGGCCAGCCGACCGCCTACGCTGTGGCAGCCAGACTGGACCCGTCTTAAGATTAGAATAGATTTGATCAGATCAAATTCATCCGCTTGGCAGCTACAGTCAACTCCTCTCGGAAATCAGGATGAGCGACACTAATCAGTGCTGTTGCCCTCTGTCTGGCGGTCTGTCCGCGCAGTTTTGCAACTCCAAATTCGGTGACTACATGGTCGACGTCATTCTTGCTGGTAGTGACCATCGCACCGGCTTGCAACGTCGGAACGATCCTCGAAAGGGTCCCTTTCTTGGCGGTGGCAGGCGTGGTAACAAACCCCTTACCGCCATTTGAACGATTGGCACCCTTGAAGAAATCGGCCTGTCCGCCGGTTCCACTATACTGCTTGGAACCCATCGACTCGGAGCAACACTGGCCGAGCAGGTCAACTTCGATTGTGGCGTTGATCGCGATCATCTTGTCGTGCTGACCAATGACATAGGGGTCGTTGGTGTAGTCAACCGGGTGCATTTCGATCATCGGATTGTCATTCATGAATTCATACAGCCGACCTGTTCCCCAAGCAAAGGTACCGAGTAACTTTCCGGGATTAATTGTTTTTTGTGAGTTATTTGCCGCCCCACATTCAACCAGCTCCATAAGCCCTTCGGTAACCATCTCAGTATGGATACCAAGATCTTTTTTTCCCTTAAGCGCCTGACAGACAGCGTTAGGGACGCCACCATAGCCTACCTGTATGGTTGAACCATCTTCGATCAGTTCCGCCACATAACCGCCGATGATTTTGTCCTCCTCGGTCAGGGCCGGGATCGGCAAATCTGGAAGCGGTTCTTTGCCTTCGACAACATGACTGACCTGAGAGATATGTACCTGGCAACTTCCGAAACAACGCGGAGCCTGGGGATTGACCTCAAAAATCACCTTACGTGCCTTCTTCAAAGCCTCCCAAGTATAGTCGACACCGAGACTCATACTGAAATAACCATGCTCGTCCATTGGAGAGACCACCACACCAACTGCATCCGCAGGCCAGTATTCACGGATCAGCTTTGGAACTTCGTGAAAATAGTTCGGAGTGAAATCTGCCCATCCACCCTGCACTGCAGCCCGGGAAGCACCGCTGGTAAACCATGAGCAGTGTTTGATGTGTTTGGCTGTTTCCGGTTCGTAGTACCAGGGGCGAACCGGCAGAATCGAGTGAATTGTGACATCCTCAAGTTCTTGCTTACGGTCAACCAGTGCTCGCAAGAAGTCATGTGGTTCGCCGACACCAACCGGAAACCAGATATGATCGCCAGATTCGATAACTGCAGCCGCTGATCCAGCGCTAACAAGTTTTTCTTGGTACATACTCTGCCACTTACTCATTTTCAACTCCTTAAATATTGGTTATATGCCTTAGTCTCGTGTCAGTTCTGCACCAATGACAACCCGCTGAATTTCATTGGTTCCTTCGTAAATCTGGGTAATTTTTGCATCACGCATCATTCGCTCTACTGGGAACTCGCGGGTATAGCCGTAACCGCCGAAGACCTGAACCGCTTCGGTGGTCACCTTCATGGCAATATCGGAGGCATACATTTTGGCCATCGCCGACTGCTGCCCATAAGGAAGTCCGGCACTGGCGCGATAGGCCGCCTGATAAACCAGTAGCCGCGCTGCTTCGATTTCAGTCGCCATGTCGGCCAACTTGAACTGAACGCCCTGAAAGTTAGCGATCGGCTGATCAAACTGCTTGCGTTCCTTTGCGTAGTTCAGTGCTGCCTCAAATGCTCCTTGGGCAATACCGAGGGCCTGGGCTGCAATACCGATCCGGCCGCCCTCAAGAGTCTTCATCGCTATCTTGAAGCCCTGCCCCTCTTCACCAAGCAGGTTTGCGGCCGGGATACGACAGTTTTCGAAAACCAGCTCCATCGTCGGTGAGGAACGGATGCCCATTTTCTGTTCCTTCTTGCCGAAACTGAAGCCGGGGGTGTCTTTCTCAACGATGAAAGCACTGATGCCACGGTGTTTCTTGGCCTCTTTGTCGGTCTTGGCCAGAACAACATAGGTCTCCGCATCGCCACCGTTGGTGATAAATATTTTACCGCCATTGAGTATCCACTCATCGCCATCAAGGGTTGCGGTGGTTCTGGTTCCACCGGCGTCGGAGCCCGCTGAGTTCTCAGTAAGACCGAAGGCACCGAGCTTACTGCCATCGGCGAGAGGGATCAGATACTGTTTCTTCTGCTCTTCGGTACCGAACAGATAAATCGGATTTGCACAGAGGGAGAGGTGAGCCGAAAGGGTGACGCCAGTCGAGGCACAGACCCTCGATAGCTCTTCAACAGCAATGGCGTAGCTGATGTAGTCAGCCTCTGCACCACCGTACTCTTCGGGGAAGATGATGCCAGTCAGACCAAGTTCGCCCAGTTTGTCGTACATCAACTCACGATCAAAACACTCAGATTCATCGCGCTCGGCAGCTCCAGGGGCAATCTCAGCTTCGGCAAAATCACGAACCATCTGACGCATTAATTTATGTTCGTCTGTCAACTCAAATATCATTATCGACTCCTCTTATTATTCGTTAACGTTAAAGGTACTCACCTTAACTACTGACCGACAAAATTGGCTGGCCGCTTTTCAAGAAAGGACAACATGCCCTCTTTCTGGTCCAGGCTGGCAAAACAGAGTCCAAACAGTTCTGTCTCATACTGATTGGCCCGGTCGAGATCCATCTCCAGACCGGTACAAACAGCTTCCTTGACGAGTTTGACCGCAAAGGGCCCCTTACCGATTATTTTTGTTGCCATCGACTTTGCAGTTTCGAGCAACTCCTCCTGAGGAACCACTTTGTTGACCATCCCGATTCGGTAGGCTTCATCCGCGTCAATCATGTCACCAGTCAGAAGTAACTCCAGTGCCCGCCCCTTTCCTATCAGGCGCGCCAGGCGCTGGGTGCCACCAAAGCCCGGAATAACTCCGAGACTGACCTCAGGCTGGCTAAAGCGGGCGTTTTCGGAGGCAATACGGACATCACAGCTCAGAGCCAACTCACAGCCGCCGCCGAGGGAAAATCCATTCACCGCAGCTATTACCGGCTTGGAACAGGTTTCGATGCTACGCATCAGTTCGTGTCCCAGCTTGGAAAACCTTCGAGCATCCAGAGCAGATAGCTGTTGCATGGCGACGATATCAGCTCCGGCTACGAAGGCTTTTTTACCGCTACCGGTAACTATGACAACCCGCACCCCATCATTGTTGTTGACGTCGGTAAAAACAGTTTGTAACTCGCTCAGGGTCTGTTCATTCAATGCATTGAGCGCTTCGGGGCGGTTGATGGTAACAACGGCAATGCGGTTCGTTGTTTCAACCTTCAAATTTTCAAATTCCATCTCATCCCCCTTAACCGTAATCATAAAAGCCACGTCCTGACTTACGACCGTAGTGACCTGCCTCGACCTTTTTCACCAGTAGCGGACAAGGACGGTACTTTGAGTCCTTAAAGCCATCGTAGAGCACTTCCATAATGGCCAGACAGGTATCAAGGCCGATAAAATCAGCCAAGGTCAAAGGGCCCATCGGTTGATTTGTGCCGAGCTTCATTCCCTTGTCGATATCCTCGACACTGGCGACCCCTTCGTAAAGAGCGAATACCGCTTCGTTGATCATCGGCATCAGAACGCGATTGACGATAAAACCGGGATAGTCAGCGGAGACCGCCATCTCTTTATTCAGCGTCGCGACCAGAGATGAGATGGTCGAAAAGGTCTCTTCGCTGGTGTCGATTCCACGGATCACCTCGACCAATGTCATTACCGGTACCGGGTTCATGAAATGCATGCCGACCACCTTGTCGGCCCGGCCGGTCACCGCAGCGATGCGGGTGATCGGAATTGAGGAGGTATTCGAAGCTAAAATTGCCTCTGGCTTGAGGGTCTTGTCGAGTCTCCTGAAAATGTCATACTTCAACTCTGCATTTTCGGTGGCGGCCTCTATGGCGATGTCACAATCAGCCAGATCTTCAAATTCCAACGTTGTCCGAATGCGCCCCAGTGCCTCCGCCATCGCATCCTTATCGAGCCGCCCCTTTTCAATCTGCCTGGCAAGATTTTTCTCGATCACTGCCAGCCCTTTGGCCAACTGCTTTTCGGCAATATCGTAAAGCACGACCTCGAAGCCTTTTTGTGCAAAGACCTGCGCAATACCGCCACCCATCTGCCCTGAACCCAAAACACCTATTTTTTTTGACATTCTCATCTCCTAGAGTTTTTCAATGATTGCTGCAACCGCTTCGCCACCGCCGATACACAACGTTACCAGCCCGTAGCGACCGCCGGTCGCCTCCAGCCCATTGATCAGGGTAGCGACCAGGCGACCACCGCTGGCACCGACCGGATGACCGATGGAGACGGCACCACCATTGATGTTGACCTTGTCGCGATCGAGGTTGAGTCCATTTATCGACATCAGGGTTACCGCCGCAAAGGCTTCATTTATTTCGAACAGGTCGATCTGATCAACTGTTAAGCCGGCTTTCTCGCAGACCCGCTCAATGGCACCGATTGGCGCCACCGGGAACTCATCCGGATGCAGGCTGTTGGTGGCATAAGCGACCAGCCGTGCCCGCGGTTTCAGACCATGCTTTTCAACTGCGGCACCGCTTGCAAGCAGGGCAAAGGCAGCTCCGTCATTGATAGTCGATGCATTACCGGCGGTCAGGGTACCCCCCTTTTTAAAGACTGGGCGCAGGCTGGTAAACTTGTCGAAATTGACCCGCATCGGTTCTTCATCGGCATCGACGGTGACCTCCCCCTTACGGGTTGTCTTGACGAAAGGGACGATCTCTTTATCGAAAAAGCCCTTCTCTTGGGCTGCCTGGGATCGCTGGTAAGAGCTGAGGGCATATTCGTCCTGAGCCTCACGACTGAGCTGTTGCTTCTCGATCGAGACCTCGGTTACATCTCCCATGTGCCGACCGGTATAGGGATCGAGCAGGGCATCATTGATCAACAGATCGACCGCCTGATTGTTGCCCATTCGCATGCCGTAACGGGCTGCAGGTAATGTGTAGGGGGAGAGAGACATATTTTCCATGCCACCGGCGATGGCTATCTGGTCGTCACCAACCCGGATCGCGTCAGCTGCCAGCATCATCGCTTTGAGACCGCTACCGCAAACCTTGTTAATGGTCAGGGCCGGCACGCTGTCTGGAATATCAGCGGCACGCATCGCCTGACGTGCCGGTGCCTGGCCACAACCGCCGGTGAGTACCTGACCGGCAATAAACTGGTCAACAGCAGCCGGATCGATCTGGTTACGCTCGATGAGAGCCTTGGCAACGGTCGCCGCAAGTTGTGGCGCCGGGATATCAGCCAGGTTTCCACCAAAGCTACCGAAAGGTGTACGCAATGCATCAACAATAAAAACTTCGTTCATGGTTAATCCTCCTAAAGTGAGATTATTTTTAAGCGGTTAATTTTGCCGTCAGTGCCGGCACAAACTCTTTCAAATCCGCCACGACCAGAACATCGGCAACCTCACCAATAGGCGCATCCTTATCGGTGTTAATCGCAATGACATATTCCGATTTTTTCATCCCGGCGAGGTGCTGAATAGCACCACTGATCCCACAGGCGACATAGAGCTTGGGCGAAACGGTCTGACCGGTTGAGCCGACCTGCCGGCTGTGGTCTACCCATTCTGAATCGACCACAGGACGACTGGCGCCGTACTCCCCCTTGAGGGCCCTGGCCAGATCTTCGATGATCGTCAGGTTTTCCGGCTTACCGATGCCACGTCCAGCACTAACGATTACCTCGGCCTTTGAGAGGTCGACACCGCCAGCTTCGGCCTCTTCATAACCACCAAACTCAACCTGGGCAGCGGTGTCGGTATCGATCTTTTCCACGGTTGGAGTGCCAACTGGATCGCTGCTCAGGCCGAAGGCTCCAGATTGCAAGGTGACGACGATCTGGTCGGTTTTCGCACTGATTTGACGACGCAACTTTGCGTTACAGACGGGAACGACTGGAACACCATCGACAATTTCAACGACTTCGGAAGCATGTGCGGCACCCAGCGCCAAGGAGATACGTGGCGCCAGATCCCATCCGTAGGATGAATGGGAAAAGACCACCATCTCCGGCTGCTCTTTCGCGATTACGTCAAGGAGCAACTGTTTATGGACCGCCGGGTTAAATTCGCTGTATTTGCCACTGTCGGCCAGGTGGAGGGTACCATCGTATTGCGGCAGGGCACTGTCGCTGCCAACCAGGAACATTGCGGAGTCGGCGCCAAGCTCTTGCGCAAAAGCGACCAGCTCGTAGCTGGAGGCCAACAGTTGTCCATCTCTATATTCTGCAACCAGTAATGCTTTCATAACTATTCTCTCCTTATCAGGCCAGTACGGCGGTTTTCTCTTTGAGAATCTGGATCAGCTGATCGGCCAGATCGCCCGCAGCACCCTCTAGCACCAGTCCACCACCCTTCTTTTCAGGAAAGTAAACTTTGGCGGTCTCCTGCTTACCTTCAACCTTGAGCAGATCGGCGGCAGGGAACGAAAGTAGCTCTTTTCTCTTCGCTTTCATAATGTTTGGCAAGGTTGGGTAACGCGGAGTATTCATACCGAGTTGACAGGTAACCAGGGCCGGAGTTGCACAGCTGACCAGAGCCTTGATGCCGCCTTCAAGTTCGCGTTTGGCGCTTACCTTGCCATCGGCAAAAGCAAAGTCAACTACGGTAGAGATGCTCGGGATATTAAGGAGTTCGGCAACCAGTATACCGACCTGGGCACTGCCACGATCCTGGGATTGCATGCCGGTAAAGATCATGTCAAATTTTTTGTCTGTAGCAAATTCGGCGATAATGGAGGCGATCTCAAAGGGATCTTTTTTGAACGGTTCGTCATCGGCAATATGGACACCGCGGTCACAACCCATCGCCAATGCTTTTTTCATCGTCTCCTGAACCCGTTGCGGGCCGATACAGAGGACAGTTAAATCGGCATCACCGACCTGGGACTTAAGCTGAACGGCCTGTTCTACGGCATATTCATCATATTCATTCATTCGCCAGGCTAAATCCCCGCTGTCATACCAGGTTGCGTCACCGGCAATTTTGAACTTTGATTCCATATCTGGAACCTGTTTGATACACACCAGAATTTTCATATTTAACCTCGATATCGTTAGGAGTTGCGTTATGCCTGAACCCGTGAGTATCTATCGTCGAATAGTTCAATCCATTGATTTTCAAACAGTCTAAAATTCTTCGCTGAATCTCTGGCGGCATTTCAGATCATCGAAACCTTTATTCCATCCAAGCACTGCCGCTATTCGTCAATCGTTTACCCATCAATTCAAGCCTCAGCCATCATCTTTTCGGTTTAATCCACAGAGTTTCATCAGCATATTCAGCAGCGACCTCTTTGAGCTGATCTTTATGTTCCTTGAATCGAGCCACCATCCCGAGTAGCCAGTCACGGTGTTTGAGCGCTTCATCTTTATTCGCCAGCAGTGCGTGCTCACTCACTTCAATGTCCAGAACCAGTCGATCATCCTTTACGGTTAACGTCCCAGCATCGCTGCACAACATACAACGGACTACATTTTCTTCGAGAAAACGGAAGGTTTTCCCACCGCACAGTGGGCAGCAGATCCCCTTTGCAGCCTTCTTCTGGCCAAACAGGCTACGTGCCAATTCAGCCGCAACCTGCTTATTCTCCTCGTTGAACATCACTTCACCAGGAAGTGCGCCGTAAATAATCTTGCTCATTTTGTTTTTGGCCAGGATCGTCGCAAAGAGCTTCTCTATGTCGAGGAGAGTGCTCCCCTCCTTCCCCTCTATACCAGCGATCCCCAACCCGACTGCCGGTTTTCCCCAGAGCCGGTCCGCCATGCCGTAAAAGGAGATCCCTCTATCGAGAAAAACTTTCAGGCAAGAGTGAGCGCTCATGAAGTAGGTTGGAACGGCAAAAATCAGAGCATCAGCATCAGCAATCGATGCCAGTACAGTCGATAAATCGTCCCTGAGAACACACCCCTTATCCTTGATCAAACAACGATAGCAGCCAGTGCAGTAACGGATGTCGAAATCGGGGAGGCGAAGGAGTGTCAACTGGTGAGGTTCAGAAATCTGTCTGCTGATTTCTTTCACCATGATTTCGCAATTTCCAGAAGATCGTTTCGACCCGACAATACCGAGAATATTTTTCATCTTTTTATCTTTCCGGTTGTCCGCTTCTCACAATGAGTCTAAATAGCTGCACACGCGATGATCTTGAATGCAGACTCCATATCTGAACCCTGTTTGATCCAAACTGTAATTTAGAACATTAACCTCCCAATACCTGGCTGGGAGTTGATTTAAAAAATCCACGGCGGCGCTATAGCCTGAAGGAGGTAACTGCGCGTTAAAGAAAGTGCACCGCCGTGGTAACTGGATAATTTTTGTCACAAGCGTTCGAGCAAAATTTCACTAATGTCTCTTGCTATCAGCTTGCCTTCAACATCGGCTCCTTTGACTCCATCTTCGAACATGGTCAAACAGAACGGACAGTTGGAAAGGAGTGTAGGCGCGCCGGTCTCTACGGCCATTTCAACCCTTTTGATGTTAATCCGGCTACCGATGCTCTCTTCCGCCATAATTCGCCCACCACCAGCACTGCAACAGAAGGCTTCACTGCGAATTTTGTCCATCTCGACAATTTTGCCCCCGGCGGCTTCGATCAGCTGCCTTGGCGCATCATAGATATTGTTATGGCGTCCTAGGTAACAAGAATCATGGTAGGTGCAAGAGAGCTCCTCTGACTTAAGTTTCAGTTGTCCGTTTTGCAGTAATTGCTGTAGATAAACGGTGTAGTTGAGCACCGGGATGTCGAAATCGAGGTCGCGGTAGTCTTTGTCCAGAGTATTAAAACAGTGTGGACAGCTGGTAACAATCTGCTTGACGCCATAACCTTTGATCAATTCAATGTTCTCGGCGGCCAATGTCTGATAGAGATATTCGTTGCCCATCTTGCGCATCGGCTCGCCACAGCACTTTTCTTCCTTACCTAGGATACCGACCTTGATACCGGCCGCCTGACAAAGTTTGATAAAAGCAGTGGCGATCTTGATGTTGCGCTGATCAAAGGAGGCGTAACAACCGACGAAATAGAGGATATCGACCTCCGGGTCTTCAGCCAAAGTCTTGACCCCGAGCCCTTCTGCCCATTCACCGCGGCTGGCATAACCGATGCCCAGGGGATTACCGTTGACTTCGGTGTTCTCCATGGCGGACATCACCTCTTCACCGGGAAACTCCCCTTCCATCAGGACCAGGTTTCGACGCATATCGACGATCTTATTGACATGTTCTATGGCGGCTGGACAAATATCCTGGCAGGCACGGCAGGTGGTACAGGACCAGATCGCGTCCTTTTCGCATGCTTCTAGCAGTGATTCTTCAGGATTATTGAAGGCGACCTCACCAAGCTGATTAATCAGCTTCATCGGCGAGAGCGGCTTATCGGTATTGTGAGCTGGGCAGCGATCCTGACAACGCTTGCATTGGGTGCAGGCATCAGTGTCAAAGATATCTTTCCAGGTCAGATCGGTGATTTTACTGGCACCGAAACTTTCAACCTCTTCATCTTCGAGATCAAGGCTTACCAGTTTGCCGGTCGGGCCGAGATCAGCGAATAGACTGTTGAAGCTGGTAGTGAAAATATGTTTGAACTTGGTAAAAGGAATAGCAACAATAAAGGCCATCACCAGCAGCAAATGGAACCACCAGGTGGTGCTATGTAATGAACGCAGAGTCTCTTCACCGTAACCGGCCAGAACCTTGGCAAAAACCAGCCCGACCGGCGACCAGAACGCCAGGCTTGTACCCATTTCGGTAACCGCCATCCGTGCGCCTTCGATGACAAAACCGCTTATCAAGATAGCGAACAGCAGGCCGTGCATGATGACGTCATCTGGCTTGCTCTCCAGGCCCTCTGGGCGGACAATATATCGCCGCGCCAACAGTCCACCAAGCATGGCAATAGCCACCAATCCAGCGAGATCGAGAACCACCGAAAAGAGCAGGTAGAAGTTACCTTTGAGAAACTTGATGCCGAAAAACAGATCTGTAAAGTCGGCCTGCACCACGATCAGACATGTACCGAGAAACAGTAGAAAGAAACTCCAAAAGAACAGCCCGTGGGCCAGACCAGGCCCTTTGACCCGGATCACCTTGCTCTGCAACAGCACAGCCTTTAGCATAGCGATGATCCGCACCGATCGTTGATCAAACCGTTCTACCGGTTTCCCCTGCTTATATATCTTGATCCGCACAACGAATACCCTGAGCAAAACAACAACTGCGGTCAGGGTCAGGATGTACATAGGCACTAATGTTGTTGATCCATGCCCTACATTCCAATATATTTCGCGTGTAAGTTCCATATAATGCAAACCTCCAGTCACACTAATTGCAACAATTCAAAGTCTGATATTTATTCAAGATCTCACGTAAAGCCGTAACACTAATGAATCAGATTCTACCACCAGACCTAAAACACAGTTCTAAACTCCATGATAGTCAGATCATACAGAGCCCTAATTAGTAAGCCAATCAGGCAGGAGCTTTTTGCTGCGTAGGAAAATACCTGTCTACAGATAGGTAAATCACCTACGCTTGGGATGGTATCTTCTGCAGGGGCAAAATCGTTAACAGCATGAAACTAATGGGTATTGGTCGCTGATTGCAAAGCGGCAAGGCCTTGAGACCGGAGAATATTCTTGAATAATCGGTGATGATTATTATAAAATAATTAGATAATGAATTTATGTAATTGCGTATCCATTTTAAATTTCACTTCACTTCAGTGGGTCTATCGGAACGCCTTTTTGACCCCATGGGATAGTGACGAGATTGCAGGTAATACTGATTTTCAATGTCTGCTGTAAATATCGCACCAAGTTCATATGTAAAACTAAAAACAGGGACAATAGAAGAGCCTTTCTTGCTTCAATTTCTTCTAAATGATCCTACTTGAGCGTGAGTATTTGCTAACAAATTTAAGCTTTGAACGCCTCAGGAAATATTTAACGTGAATTTAAAAATACTGAACAACCTGCCGATCCGCTATAAATTTATAATTGCCTGTACCATGTTGTTCACCCCTCTTGCCATCATGGTTGGTTTTTTTTCTGATTCGTTGATGCGCGACACCCTGGAAGTACAGATTCGTCGTGAACTGAAAAATTCGACTGAGTCGATACTCAACATGATTAAACTTTCGGCGCAGCTATCGATAAAAAATTCCCTGCGTAACATTGCTGAAAACAACACCGATATTGTCAGGATGTATCACCAGCAGTACCTCGATGGAGTCCTGACCGAAAAGGAGGCCAAGGCACAGGCGGCAAAAATTCTTTTAAGCCAACAGATTGCTTCTAGCGGCTATATCTACTGTCTCGACAGCAATGGGGTCGTCGTAGTTCACCCTGTTGATGCGATGGTTGGTCAAAACCTGACCGGGATTTCGTTTGTTGATGACCAGGTAAAACGTAAAAGCGGCTATCAGGAGTACGCCTGGAGGAACCCCGACGATTTAAAGGCCAAGCCAAAGGCGGCCTGGATGACCCACTTTGAGCCTTGGGACTGGATTATCTCCGTATCCGCCTATCGGGAAGAATTTGATCATGTTGTCGATATTGACGATTTCAGAGAGAGTATAGGGTCACTAGAATTCATGAAAAGTGGCTATTCCTACGTCATCGATCTGAATGGGACCCTGATTGCCCATCCGACCTATCAGGGAAAGAATGTTTATGCGCAAGGGGTAGAGACGCCGGAAGGGCTTTTTGCCACGATGTTAACCCAAGACAGTGGAGAGGTTTTTTACACCTGGCAGAATCCAACTGAAATGAGCCCGCGCAGGAAAATTGTCGTCTTTAATCGCATTCAGGAGATGGGCTGGGTTGTGGCTTCATCGGCCTATTTAGACGATCTTTACCGGCCACTCGACACCATTCGCAACATCGGTCTATTGATCGGCCTTTTTATTTTATGCGGCGGCATATTGGTCGCGATGCAGATCAGCACCGCAATAACCAGGCCAATGGAGCTATTAATCGACCATCTCGCCCACGGTGCAACTGGCGACTATTCGGTTCGGATGAATTATCAGGGGCGTGACGAGATCGGACAGCTATCATCATTTTTCAATCAATTTATGGAGCGCCTGGGGGCAGCAATCCATGAGCGTGAAAAACTTGAACAGCAGTTTATAGAAGCCGACGACAAGGAACGTCTCAGGGCAGGTCAGGATCTCCATGACGATCTGGCCCCACATCTGATCGGCGTTGAGATCATGTGTCAGACACTGGCTAAAAGGTTGAGGGAAGACTCATCACCGGCCGCTGAGCAGGCAGAGACCATCCGTGGCCTGCTCGCTGATGCGACTCGAAAAACCCGTGCACTGGCCAGGGGGCTCTGTCCAATCCACAGGGTTGATGAAGGGCTGGGGTTTGCACTCCAGGAATTAATCGACACCGTAATGACCTTTTACCCCGTTCAATGTCAGACATATGGTACCAATTGTACCCCTATCGACCGTGCGGTTGCCGTTCATATCTACCGCATTACCCAGGAAGCCATATATAATGCCGTCAAGCATGCTAATCCGAATATAGTTACGGTGACACTATCTCAGGATGACGATGCCCTCATTGTTGAGATCACAGACGATGGCACAGGTCTGCCCGATTCAGAGACCTCGGCCAATGGTGAGCCCTCCAATGGAATGGGCAGGCAAATCATGGCATTTCGCGCCCGAATGATCAAAGCAGATCTTGAAGTTGTGAGTTCACCGAAATCAGGGACTACCGTGCGCCTGTTCCTGCCCAACAAATACATAAATAAAGAGGATGCCTTAAATGCCTGAAAGAGACACTGGCAACAATAGTCAATACAGAATTTTTCTTGTTGAAGACCATCCTATCTTCAGACTCGGCCTGCGTGACCTGATCGAACAGGAGAGCGCATTTCATATCTGCGGTGAATCGGACAATATAGGTTCAGCCTGGAATATGATCACCAGCAACCTGCCCGATATGGTCATCATCGATATCTCTCTGACCGGGCGCAGTGGTCTGGAATTGACCAAACAGCTAAAGGATGAATACCCTGAACTGCCAACACTGGTGTTATCCATGCACGAGGAATCGATCTATGCAGAGCGGGCCTTGAAGGTCGGGGCACGTGGCTATATCATGAAACATGAAACCGTTAATCTGCTTGTCGATGCAATCAATGCTGTGCGGGCTGGAAAGGTTTTCCTGAGTGACAAGATGACCAGCGAAATTCTGGTGAAAATGGTTGGCGGCACTACCAAAAGCCCGCTACCACTAGAATGTCTAACCAACCGTGAATTAGAAGTCTTCGAACGGATTGGCGGCGGATTGACCACCAGGGAAATTTCCGAACAACTTAACCTCAGTCCCAAAACCATTGGCACCTATCGCGAGCGCATTAAGGAAAAACTGAATATCCGCAACTCGGCAGAACTCTCCCAGAGAGCGGTACAGTGGGTTGAACAACGCCATACCCAGAGCCCCTCTGACAGCTGAACCGGCCCGGGCACCTCCATTACCGTCTGTTTTTTTAATTCGCAACAATATCAATCCAGTTCGGCCCTATCGGCATCATCAGATCGATCTGATCGCCTACCCTCCCCCCTTTGGCGAGGATCATCGATCCCCGGTTCCAGCCCCCCCCCTTATCGGTGCCATCTATT
>DAOWJU010000019.1 GCA_030640215.1 Desulfuromonadales bacterium | reverse complement strand
GTTCACCTTGAATCCAGGAAGTTTGAAACGACAGGACACCTGTACGTACCACGCAATCCTGTTAAGCCCGCCTTGTTTACCTGAAATGAAATGAAATAGTACTCGTGCTTGACGAAGGATGCGGATTTTCACCGTTAGTCCTGCGAAATAACTGTCAAGAAACATGGCATTCCGGTACCGACCAGCAAAAAGAGTCCCTGGAGTAGCGACCGCAACCTGTTGCACATTTCTTTCGAGGGCGACATCCTCGAAGACCCCTGGGCCGAAGCACCTGAGCATATGTACGTACTCAGCGTCGCTCCGGAAGAGGCTCCCGACCAAGCGGAATATGTTGAAATAGATTTCGAGAAGGGTGACGCTGTTGCAGTCAATGGTGAGCGCCTCTCTCCGGCCAACCTGCTGGCAAAACTGAATGAACTGGGAGGCAAGCATGGTGTCGGCCGCATCGACCTGATGGAAAACCGCTTCATCGGCATGAAAAGTCGCGGTGTCTATGAAACCCCCGGTGGCACCATCCTTGAGGAAGCCCACCGCGCTGTTGAGTCAATCACTATGGACCGCGAAGTCATGCACCTGCGCGATTCTCTGATCTCCCGCTACGCCACTATGGTCTACAACGGCTTCTGGTTCGCTCCCGAGCGTGTCGCGTTGCAGGCATTGATTGACCAGACCCAACAGACCGTTAACGGCAAGGCACGCATCAAGCTCTACAAAGGCCATTGCCGCGTGGTCGGCCGCGATTCAGAGACCGACAGCCTCTTTAACGTCGACTTTGCAACTTTCGAAGCGGATGAGGTCTACAACCAAGCTGACGCCGAAGGCTTTATCAAACTGAACGCCCTGCGCCTGCGCATTGCAGCGATGCAGAGGGAAGCGAAAAAATAGTGGCACAAATCATAAAGGGAAAAAAAGAACATGAGTAAAAAACTCTGGGCCGGACGTTTTACCCAGCCAACCGACGCCTTTGTCGAAGAATTCACCGCGTCAATCAACTTCGATCAGCGCCTGTACCGTTATGACATCCTCGGTTCCGTCACCCACGCGACGATGCTTGCCCGCCAGGAGATTATCGCTGAGAGCGATGCCGCAACGATCATTCAGGGCCTCAACGAGATTCTTGCAGAAATCGAAGTTGGAAATTTTATCTTTTCGGTCGCCCGCGAGGATATTCATATGAATATCGAGGCGCGCCTGATCGAAAAGGTCGGCTCAGTGGGCGGCAAGTTGCATACCGCCCGTTCGCGCAACGATCAGGTCGCTCTTGACGTGCGCCTCTACCTGCGTGACGAAGTCGATGCCATTGCACAATCACTCAAGCAATTGCAGGCGGCCCTGCTCGACCAGGCCGAGGCCAATCTCGATGTCATCATGCCGGGCTACACCCATCTGCAAACCGCCCAGCCGGTGCTCTTTGCTCACCACATGCTCGCTTATGTGGAGATGCTGGCACGGGATAACGGACGTCTGCACGATCTGCGCAGCCGCCTCAACCTGATGCCGCTCGGTGCCGGTGCCCTGGCGGGGACAACCTTCCCCATCGACCGCGAATGGGTTGCCGAACAACTCGGTTTTGCCGGAGTCACTCGCAACAGCCTCGACACCGTCTCTGATCGCGACTTCGCCCTCGAATTCTGCAGTTTTGCCTCGATCATGATGATGCACCTGTCGCGCCTCTCCGAAGAACTGATCCTCTGGTCGAGTGCCGACTTTGCTTTCATCGATCTCTCCGACGGTTTCTGTACTGGCAGTTCGATCATGCCACAGAAAAAAAATCCTGACGTGCCGGAGCTAGTGCGTGGTAAAACCGGTCGGGTCTACGGTAATCAGGTCAGTCTGTTGACGCTGATGAAATCGTTACCACTGGCCTACAACAAGGACATGCAGGAAGACAAGGAACCACTCTTTGACACCATCGACACGGTACGTGGTTCGCTCAAGGTCTTTGCCGAGATGATCGCCGAAATGACCGTCAAATCTGAGCAGATGCGCATCGCCGCCGGACGTGGCTTTTCCACTGCCACCGATATCGCCGACTATTTGGTGCGTAAGGGCCTGCCGTTCCGCAACGCTCACGAAGTGGTTGGCAAAACCGTGCGCTATTGCGTTGAGAACAGCAAGGACATCCCCGATTTGACGTTGCCGGAATTCCAGCAATTCTCCACCGATATCGATGCCGACATCTTCGACTACGTCACCCTCGAAGCCTCGGTCAATGCCCGCAAGGCGACCGGCGGCACAGCTCGTTCAGCTGTCGAAAAAGAGCTCACCCTCGCTCGCCAGGCCCTTCAGGAAAGCTGAGCATGAAATCTTTTAGATTCTCAAAATTTTCCACGTCCCGCGTCTCGCGTTCCACATTCCTCATCACAAGCGGTCTTCTCCTGGTTGTGATGCTTGTCGCCTGCGGCAAAAAGGGACCGGTACGACCGAAACTTGACACGCTTCCCGAAGCTCCAGAAGAAGTTACCTTGCAACAGCAAGGTAAGCTTTTCGTCCTCGGCTGGACGATTCCGTCCAGGAACCAGGATGGTAGCGCTGTTGAAGACCTGACCGGGTTTCGGATCAAACGTCTGCGCTACGATGCTGCAGAAGGTTGTCCAACCTGCCGCGACCCTCAGGATGAAGTTGCGGAACTTGACCTCAAGTATCCTGCCCCGGGGCAACGTATCGGCAACCGGTTTTATTGGCGTGACCTGGACATTCGTATTGACAGCGGTTATCGCTACGCCATCACGTCAATAATCGTTGGCGGCCAAGACGGGCCATCTGCCACGATTCACCTGGCAGCGCAGCAACCGCCACCATCACCAACAGCTTTGCAGGTTGAATCAGGTGATGGCCAGGTTTCCGTGCAATGGGCAGCCCCGGTTTTTCCTGAGGGAATGGAACTGGTCGGCTACAATCTTTATCGCCGGCATGCAAAACGACCGTTTCCGATTGTTCCGGTAAACAGCGAGCCCCTGCAAGAGACTAAGTTACTTGACCGCGGCCTTGATAATGGACGGGCTTACGAATACCGTGTCAGCGCTCTGATTCGCATTGGCGACCAGTTGCTGGAAAGTATGGCGACCCCTGGAGCCCTGATCACCCCGCAGTAAAGGCGCTGATACGCTCTTTACATGAGCCTACCGCTATGTTAGGTAGGTGCGTTATTAAACCATAAAAAACTTCAGATATCTTGGGAAGCATCTGGTTGTAAAAGACAGACTGCCTCCTGAACCAAGGAGAAAATCATGTTCAGTGGATCCATGGTAGCGATCGTCACCCCTTTCGACAATCAGGGGCAGTTCGCCGAGGAAACTTATCGTCAGTTGATTGATTTCCAGATCGAAAATGGCACCGATGTTATCGTCCCCTGCGGCACAACCGGAGAATCGGCAACCCTCGACGTTGACGAGCACGAGTACGTCATCAAG
Organism: Desulfuromonadales bacterium; assembly: GCA_030640215.1. Taxonomy (GTDB): domain Bacteria; phylum Desulfobacterota; class Desulfuromonadia; order Desulfuromonadales; family BM103; genus M0040. The sequence goes on along the minus strand of DAOWJU010000019.1, from coordinate 4,593 downwards.
GTCTGTCTCGATCAAGTCAAAAAGCGCGTTCCGGTTATCGCCGGCACCGGCGCTAACAACACTGCCGAGGCGATCCACCTCTCCAATAAAGCCAAAGATATGGGCACCGATGGCCTGCTGCTGGTCTGCCCTTACTACAACAAGCCGTCTCAGGAAGGTATTTTTCAGCATTACAAGCGCCTCGCTGAAGAAGTTGCCCTGCCCCAGGTTCTCTATAACGTACCTGGCCGTACTGGCGTCAACATGCTCGCCGATACCACTGTCCGCCTGGCAGAATTTGCCAACATCGTGGCGATCAAGGAAGCCTCCGGCAGCCTGGCCCAGGTTTCGGAGATTCTCGCCAAGGCTGGTGACAAAATCGACGTGATTTCCGGCGATGACTTTTTAACCTTCCCGATGATGTGCTGTGGCGCCAAGGGCGTCATTTCAGTTTCCGCCAATGCCGTCCCCAAGCAGGTCAAGGACATGGTCGAGGCTGTGCAGAACGGCGACTACATGATGGGCCGCAGGCTGCACCTTGAACTGCTTGAGTTCCACACTGCCATGTTTATTGAATCCAACCCGGTTCCGGTCAAAAAGACCCTGGAACTGATGGGTAAACTCCAGGCGAATGTCCGCTTACCACTGGTCGACATGGGCGACGATACGCTTGAGAAATTAAAGTCTGTTTTAAAGAAATACAACGTAATTTAATCAAACCAAAAACAAGAAAGGCTATCTCACGCAGAGACGCAATGATCGCAAAGAAGCTAATATTTTGTGTGCTCTACAATACTTGAACAGGCGTGAGAAAGGATTTTAGGATGATAAGAGTTGCTGTTACAGGGGCCGCCGGACGCATGGGCGGCCGTATCATTACCCTGCTCACCGAAGCGGAAGGACTGGAAGTCGCCGGTGCTATTGAGATGGCCGGACACGCCAGGCTTGGCGACGATGCTGGCTACGTTGCCGGCTGCGGTGATCTCGGCGTTGCCATCACCGATTCTCTTGAAGAGGCTCTGGCCAACGCTGATGTTCTGATCGACTTCACCTGGCCGGAAGTCACCCTGGCTAATGCTGACGTCTGCGCCAGGCTTGGCAAGGCGATGGTGGTCGGTACGACCGGTCTGAACCCGGAACAACGTGACGCCATCAGCCAAGTCGCCGAAAAGACTCCGGTGGTCTTTGCGCCAAATATGAGCGTCGGTGTCAACGTCTGCTTCAAGCTGCTCAAGGATATGGCTAAAACTCTCGGCGAGGGCTTTGATGTCGAAATTGTTGAGCTGCATCACAATAAGAAAAAAGATTCTCCTTCCGGCACTGCCGTACGAATGGGCGAAATCGTTGCTGATGCTCTTGGTCGCGATTACAACCAGGTGGCCAACTATCACCGCGAAGGCATGTGCGGCGAACGCAGTCAGGAAGAGATCGGCATGCAGACTGTACGCGGAGGCGACATTGTTGGCGAGCACACTGTCTACTTCATCGGCATGGGTGAGCGCATTGAACTGACCCACCGCGCCATGAGCCGCGACATGTTTGCCCGCGGAGCGGTACGTGCGGCCGGGTGGCTGGGTGGTAAGGGTGCCGGGCTTTACGATATGCAGGATGTTCTTGGACTCAAATAGTTTTCGTCCGGAAACAGCACTCGTGCTCATCTGGAGTTTCCGGATGGACACTAAATAGAAACAAGTGACGCGGAACGCGTTTTAAGCTTTTCACGCGTCCCGCGAACTGACATTTTCAAACTCCACGGAGGTTACAACCTAAAATGGCAAGAATCAACGATTCGTATCTAAAGTTGCAGGCAGGATATTTGTTTCCCGAAATTGGGCGTCGGGTGAAGGAATTCACCGATGCCAACCCCGAGGCCAAAGCAATCCGCCTCGGTATCGGCGATGTTATCTTGCCTCTGGCCCCTGCGGTTCTCAAGGCCTTCCATGAAGGTGTTGACGACATGGCCAAGGGCGAGAGCTTTCACGGTTACGGACCTGAACAGGGTTACGACTGGCTCTCCCAGGTGATCATCGACAAGGCGTACAAACCGCTCGGTGTCGAGCTGAAGACTTCTGAAGTCTTTATTTCGGACGGTTCTAAATGCGATTGCGCCAACATCCTCGACATCTTCGATCTCGGCAACAAGGTCGCTATTTGTGATCCAGTCTACCCGGTCTACAACGACACCAATGTTATGGTCGGCCGTACCGGTGAAGCAGACGACAAAGGCTACTACGAAGGCATCCACTACATGCCCTGCACCGGTGCCAACAACTTCACCCCGACGATTCCGAGTGAGAAGGTCGATGTCATCTACCTCTGCTACCCGAACAACCCAACCGGAGCCGTGGCGACCAAAACTGATCTGAAAAAATGGGTCGATTACGCTCTGGCTAACGATGCCGTGATCCTCTTTGATGCCGCTTACGAGGCGTTCATCACGGAAGCCGACATCCCCCACTCAATCTACGAAGTCGAAGGCGCCCGCGAATGTGCCATTGAGTTCCGCTCTTTCTCCAAAACCGCTGGTTTCACTGGTGTCCGTTGCGGCCTGGTGGTCGTACCAGAAGAATTGATGGGTACGACTAAAACTGGCGAGAAGTACAGCTTCAACAAACTCTGGAACCGCCGTCAGACCACCAAGTTCAACGGCGTCTCCTATCCGGTACAAAAAGCTGCCGCCGCCGTCTACTCCGATGAAGGCTGGGCGCAGATCAAGGAATCGATCGACTACTACATGGAGAATGCCCGTATTATCCTTGAAGGTCTGACTTCTGCCGGTATCAACTGTTTCGGTGGCGTCAATGCACCCTATATCTGGCTGGAAACTCCAGAAAGCATGACCAGCTGGGACTTCTTCGACAAACTTCTGAATGAATGCCATGTGGTCGGCACCCCTGGTAGCGGCTTCGGCCCCTCTGGAGAAGGCTACTTCCGGCTTTCAGCCTTCGGTACTCGTGACAACGTCACCACTGCCGTGCAAAGAATCAAAGAGAAGTGGGGCAAGTAAAATAAAGTAAGGGCGGCCAGATTGGCCGCCCTTACTTTACAGCAAGACATCAATGCCTCGGCACACTAAGTGAGCCTGGGCATTTTTCTGACAGGCAGTACCTTCACTGGAAAATAAAATCGTATCAACAGTCAGACAACAGCGACGATGGTGGAAATTCTCCTGGCCTCACCACTACCTGTAGTTACTTCGTCACCGCAGATCTTGCCAAGCAGAGCGCGCCCCAAAGGCGACTCAGGAGTGATGACAATGCACTCATCATTTCCATCGACCAGCTTCAATCCTCCTGCGTCAGGGCCAAGAAAAATCTGCCTGCAGCTGCCGTCATCTGCCTCCAGAGTGACCAGAGCAGTCAAACGGATTGGCGTTTCCTCGTCAAAGGTGCGGATTGTCAGCTTCCGGTAATTCTCCAGTGATTTGCGAATATCCTGGGCGCGATTAGCCTGACCTTGCGCAATATAGGAAGCTTCCAGTCCGGTGGTGTCATATTTATTGTCGGGCAGACACTCTGCGTGCGTCGCGGCAGCATGAGCCATTCTGGCCGCTTCGGTCAGAGTTTTGAGGTCGGCACTTAAGGTCGCCATGATTTCAGGTAAGATCTCGCTTTTTCGCATAGGGAAAGTTTCTCATAGGGAGTCGGGCAGGTGCAAGCGTCTCCATAGCGGGAAAAAGAGAATCAGCGAACAACCTTCGCCCCAACAATCACGGCCTGTAACGTCTTGATCTGCTCTTGAGTCAGTTTTCCTGTCAGGCCGAGATCAAAGAGCTGTTGGCTTCCGGTAGTGACCGTGCCCTCCAGGTTGTGCCGCAGCTTCTGTACCTTGCCTGCGGCATTTCTGGTTTGAAGGACCAGCACAATTCCGCCGATTTTTCTAGGTGTCGAATTATTGATCTGCACGACGATCCTGCCCTGAGCGTCCTGTCCGGCTCTGACCTCAATATATTTAGCGGGATTATCTTGCAGATCCAGGTCCACCAGCGAACCATAGGCCTTTTGCCCCAGTTCGCCCTGACTGCCCACCTTGGTATAGTAGGCTTTGGCTTCATCCAGACGTCCGGCATTTTTGGCCAGATTGCCGAGCGAGTTGTAGGCATCAGCAGTGGGCAGAAGTTCAACGCTGCGCTCCAGATCCGTCTGTGCTTGTATGTTAAGATGCAACTGTTCTTCCACCTTGCCGCGTTGCAGATAGTAGTAAAAGAAGTTCGGATTCAGTTGGGTTGCCTTATAGTAATGCTTCAGTGCCGGCTTCAGCCGCTGATTTTCCTGTTCCACATCACCCATCAACCCGTAGAAAAGAGCCTCCTTTGGTTCCAACGCGATGGCTTGTTGTGCCAAACGACCAGCTTTTCCAATATCATCCTTGGTGAGCGCCTTGCGACCCTCGTCATAGGCCTCGTAAGCTGGTTTGGTTTTGAGCAGATGGGCAATTTTAGTGCGATAACGCGCGACACCCAACTCACCGCCCTTAGGCAATGTGGCCATGAGATCAATATTATTCTGCACGCGTTCCCGAGACGCTGGATGACTGGCAAACAGACCCGAGAGCCAATCTTGTTGTTTACCTTCAGAGAGCTTGACAAAGGTACGTTGCAGGTTAACGGCACCC
>DAOWJU010000085.1 GCA_030640215.1 Desulfuromonadales bacterium | reverse complement strand
TATCGTTTTTATTGCTGTAGGGACTCCTCCCGGCGAAGATGGCTCCGCTGATTTGAAGCATGTCCTGGCTGTAGCCAGTGGCGTCGGCGACAACCTCTCCGATTATGCCGTCGTGGTCACCAAGTCAACTGTACCGGTTGGTACCGCTGAGAAGGTCAAGTCCGCTGTTTGCAAGCAACTTGAGCAAAGAGGATCTGATATACCGTTCGATGTGGTCAGTAATCCTGAGTTCCTCAAAGAAGGAGCCGCTGTTGATGATTTTATGAAACCGGACCGGATTGTGGTCGGTGTGGATTCCGACCGGTCCCGCGAGGTTATGCGTGAGCTCTATAAGGATTTCAGCCGTAACCATGACCGGATCCTCTTCATGGGAGTCAAAGATGCCGAAATGACCAAGTACGCTGGCAACGCCATGCTGGCCACCAAGATCTCATTCATGAACGAAGTCGCCAATCTGTGTGATTGTCTTGGCGTCGATGTGGAGAATGTACGTCTCGGTATCGGCTCCGACAGTCGCATCGGTTACTCGTTCATCTATCCTGGTTGTGGATACGGCGGCTCATGCTTCCCCAAGGATGTCCGTGCTCTCATTCACACGGCCAGCGAAAATGACTATCACTCAATGGTTCTGCAAGCAGTACATGAACGTAACGAAGATCAAAAACACGTGCTTTTTCGCAAAATTACGGCTCGTTTCGGTGAGAATCTCTCAGGAATGACCTTTGCTCTATGGGGGCTGGCATTCAAGCCAGGCACGGATGATATTCGTGAAGCTCCAGCGATTGTTCTTTTAGGTGAACTCGTTGCTGCAGGCGCCAAGGTGAAAGCCTATGATCCCGAAGCTCTTGAGACCGCTCGTGAAGAACTCCCTTCGCAGTGGTTTGAAAATGGCCAAGTGACACTTGTTCGTCATCAGTACGAGGCTCTTGAACAAGTCGATGCAGTGGTTCTGGTGACGGAATGGAAGCCGTTCCGTCATCCTGACTTCCGTGCCATGAAGGAAATGATGAAACAACCAATTGTTTTTGATGGTCGCAATCAGTACGACCCGCACAATTTACAAGAAGACGGTTTTGAATATTTTGGTATCGGCCGGGGTTAGGTTGCCTGTGCTGTCGTGCTAACTTGTTATTTTTCCTTGTAAAATAACGTTTATTGTCTATAATGTTCTTTTTTTGTAATGTTTAATCCTGTTGGGAGGTTTCTGATGTACCGTTCAACTATTAAGTTTATGCTGTTGGTTAGTCTCTGTAGCCTGCTTATGGGTGGCAACGCCATGGCCGAGCGTCAGGCTGGCGCTTTTACCTTGTCACCCATGGTCGGTTATCAAGTGATCGATGGCGGTATGGATCTGGATGATGCTGCTGTGTTTGGTCTCGGTGTTGGTTACAACATCACCTCACATTGGGCTATTGAGGCAGATCTCAGGTACGCGCCGACGGAAACCTCCAGTTCCAATTCGATAGATGTCGATATCTGGACTATCGGCCTCGGTGGTATTTATCATTTCATGCCGAAAGCTGATCTCAACCCCTACCTGTCATTCGGCGGCGGTCTCATGGTTTATGATATTGATGGTACCAGTTCTCAGGATGAGGACGTGTTCGGCTACTACGGTGGTGGCATTAAATACGCTCTTTGCGATTCAACTGATTTTCGCCTTGATGCGCGTCATATTCTGGATTACAGGTCTGACAATCGTGGCTCAAATCACGACGACACTGATTGGAGACATCACCTTCAAGCCATGGCCGGAGTGACCTATCAGTTCGGTAGCGCCCCTGCTGCTGCCAAACAGGAATCGGCACTTGTGCCGATGGCTGAGGAGGAAACGGATCCTTTAGCTGACAGCGATCATGACGGTGTACCCGATTTACAGGACAAGTGCTCCGGCACCGCTCCTGGTGTTCGTGTCGATAATGTCGGTTGCCCAGCTGATACAGATGCGGATGGTGTTGTTGACTACAAAGATGCCTGTATCGATACGCCAAAAGGTACAGAGGTAGACCAACATGGTTGTCCTGCAGGTGTCGAAGAAGTCGCATCGCTTACCCTCAACATCATGTTCGGGTTCGACAAAGATCAGGTGACGCCTTTTCACTCTGATGAGCTGAAGAAAGCTGCTGAATTTGTTAGGAAATATCCGATGTATAAGGTGGTTGTAGAGGGCCATACTGACGACCAGGGTGCTGCAGAATACAACCAGTCTCTCTCTCAGCGTCGTGCCGATAATGTGCAGAAGGCTTTGATTGATAAGTATGGAGTCGCTGCCAATCGTATAAGTGCTGTCGGGTTTGGTGAAACTCAGCCGCTGACAATGAATACCACCGACGAAGAGCGTGTGAAGAATCGTCGGGTTGAAATCAGTATCCGTCCTTAATTTAGAGCTTTCTCTACGAGCAGGAAACGGGACCTGAAGATGGTCCCGTTTCCTGTTTGTACTGACTTTATGTTAGAATGCCACTTCATCAGGAGGTCGTTTTGGCAAAAAATCTCAGACTGGGAGAAATCCTTAAGCAGGCAGGAATCATAGATGATTTCCAACTGAACTCTGCCTTGTCTTATCAGCGGCACTGGGGCGGTCGATTTGGTGAATCACTGATCAAGCTTGGTTATCTCTCAGAAGATAAGCTGCAGAATTTTCTGGCGCGGCAATTTGATCTTCCTCAGATAGAACTTTTCGGACGCAAAATTCCTGAAGATGTGCTGGCTTACATTCCTGTCGACAAAGCCCAGGAGTTCCATGTTCTCCCGGTAGAAAGAAGAGAAATCAGCGGCACCATGCATCTGGTTGTGGCCATGACCGATCCGACCAACCTCATGGTGACAGACTCTTTACAGTTCATGACTGGTTGTCGCATCAAAGCTGCTCTTGCTTCAGAAGATGCTATCAGTGCGGCAATCGAAAAAAGTTATGGCCCTGAGGTTGATGACCAGGAAGAACTTGATTTTGCCCTGGAAGATCTTGCTGATCCCCCCAAGCCTGTGACTCCTTCACCAGTTGCTGCCCCAGCGCCAGTGACTCCGCCAACTCCTGTTGCCCAGCCGGTTTCTGTTTCACATAATGACGGGTTTTCTGCTTCAGCTTTGAAGCAACTTGAGAATCGTTATGAGAATTTAGTCCGTATTTTGTTGGATCGTGGTGTGATTGATAACAATGACCTTGATGAATTGATGTGAGGTCTCAATGTCTTCCTTCTTTCGTGAAGTTCTCTGGCAACGTTTAAGGCGCAATCGTATGGCCATGGCCGGTGCAGCAATTGTGTTGACCATGTTTGTGCTCGCTTTGCTGGCGTCAATGATTGGCCGTGACCCCGGTGCTATTGATATCGCTCACAGGTTGCAGCCACCGGGTCTTGACTATCCTTTTGGAACCGATGATCTCGGTCGCGACGTCCTCGTCAGAATCCTTTATGGTGCCAGAATTTCATTGCTGGTAGGCTTTGTAGCAGTCGGTATTGCCACCTTTATCGGCATTCTGCTTGGGGCTCTGGCGGGCTATTATGGGCGTTGGATCGATTCTTTGATTATGAGATTCGTAGATATTATGCTCTGTTTCCCGGCTTTCTTCTTGATCCTGGCCGTCATTGCATTCCTGAAGCCCTCCATCTGGAACATCATGATTATCATCGGCCTGACCAGTTGGATGGGAGTAGCACGCCTGGTGCGTGCAGAGTTCCTCTCACTGAGAGAGCGTGATTTTGTGCTCGCGGCGAAGGCAATCGGTGCAAAAGACGCCCGCATTATCTTTCGTCATATCCTCCCCAACGCAATTTCCCCGGTGCTTGTTTCCGCAACGCTCGGCGTCGCCGGGGCCATTCTGACCGAAAGTGCCCTCTCTTTTCTCGGTATTGGCGTCCAGCCACCGACACCCTCCTGGGGCAATATGCTGATTGCTGGCAAGCAGACCCTGGGTACAGCGTGGTGGCTTTCTGTCTTTCCGGGAATGGCCATTTTGATAACGGTCTTAGGGTATAACCTGCTTGGCGAAGGGATTCGTGATGCTATGGATCCAAGGATCAAGGATTAGGTTAAAATGAGCGACAATAAGCTATCTGCCTACACACCCTCAGAAATGATACTCGTTCGCAGCGAGGCATTCTCTCGTGGTGATTTCGGTTTTATCTTCGACACCTATCATTCTGAATCGAATTTTCGTCGCCAGTTTATTGAGCGTAACGAATATATTGAGTTCGGGAAAGCGAGTTTGGGTCAGGATTACCAGATAGTTGGCTGTCAGATTCTGGAACACCAAGAAAATGATGATGAAGCCCAGGTGATTTTTCTGATGGAGTTGAAAGTTCACGGCACTCTTCAGTCTTTTGCCGAGCTGGCATGGTTGCGTCAGGAGAATGATGCATGGTGCTATCATCGTGGGCTTAAAATACCCAACGAGGACCTTCCTGAAAACCCACAGTCCCTCTCCTTTGCAGATTTTGCAAAGCTTGATCCATCGACAATCTTTTAACTCCCATGCCTGAACTTCCGGAAGTAGAAACCACCCTTCGAGGTATTGAGCCGTTAGTTATCAACAAAGTCGTCGATCAGGTTCTGATCCACAAAGCTTCTCTGCGTTGGCCTATCCCCCTGGAAATGGCAACTCTCCTGCCTGGCCAGAAGTTTTGTTTTGTCAGCCGTCGCTCAAAATACCTGCTCTTCGCTCTTGAACAGGGGACAATGATCGTCCATCTCGGCATGACAGGTCACTTGAGGGTTGATTCCTCTTTATCGGCAAGACGTAAGCACGATCATTTCGAGATCGTTTTTACCGATGGCACGGCCTTGCGCTACAACGATTCCCGTCGTTTCGGTTCGATCCTCTGGACTTCAGATGATCCGTTACAACATATCCGTCTCGCGAATCTGGGGCCAGAGCCATTCAGCTCAGAGTTTAATGTTACTTATCTCTACAACCGTTCTCGTCAGCGCAAAGTTGCGGTCAAGCCATTCCTGATGGATGCTCATGTTGTGGTCGGGGTTGGTAACATTTATGCGAGTGAAGCGCTTTTCCGGGCACGTATCTCTCCAATCCGGCCCGCTGGAAAAGTCAGTAAGGCTGCTTATGGACGTCTGGTTGAAACGGTCATAATTATCCTCAATGATGCGATTGCTGCCGGTGGGACCACTATTCGGGACTTCGCAAACAGCGAGGGCCAGCCTGGTTATTTTAAACAGGAATTGCGAGTTTACGGACGGGCAGGGCAGAAGTGCACGGCCTGTGATACTCTCATCAAACAGGTCAGGCTTGGCCAACGCTCGACTTATTACTGTCCCTGTTGTCAGAAATGACAGCAGCGCCTTCTTTGTTGTCACCAAAGAGGGAATACGGAGACCTTATGGAAGGATTCAACTTCACAATTCCCTATGTTGTGCGCGTCGTCGATGTTAATTACGGCGCTCATGTCGCAAACTCTGCAGTCCTCAACTTTTTTCAGGATGCCCGTATCGCGTACTTGAAGAATCTCGGGGGCTATTCAGAGATGGATATCGGCAACGAATGCGGCATTATTCTGCCCGAAGCACACGTTAAATACCTTGCTGAAATGTTTCTCGGTGATGATCTGGTGATCGGTGCCAGAATCACAAATGTCAGTCGTTCTTCATTTACGATGACGTATCGGATTGAACGCGCTGGGGAGGCGACGGCAGAAGGTGAGACGGTATTGATCTGTTTTGATTATGAAAAGCGTAAAGCGCGGCGACTTGATGTGAAGTTTCGGGAGAAGGTCGAAGCTTTTGAGAAATAAAGGCCGGTAATATTCTCCTCACTATTGTTGCTGTAGAGGAACAGTAATGGCGCAAAAAGGTTTTAAACCTTGGTTGCGCCATTGTTGTCTTAGCTATTGCTGAGCGTCACGCGCTCAAAGGTTAAGCACGTCAGCCAAAGCCCGACCCACTTGGTGCCTCGCAGCTGTTGGAAGCAAAGACGGAAACGGCCCTGAATGCTTCTTGCCCACAATCAGGGCAGGGTGTTGTCTCTTCCTGCTGTTTGGACAACTTCTCAAATGTTTTGTCGCACGATTCGCAATGGTATTCGAATAATGGCATGTTTCACCTCTCAGATTTGATATCCGGCAATATATTCGAATTATACGATTGATACAAGAACAAAACAGGTGAGATTAGATGAGCACTGAAATAAAAGGGACGGCTCACGTGAGAGCCGTCCCTTTAATTGTTGTTGTGAACAACCTTTTACTTAGCCGAGGATTTCCTTGAGGTCCTCTTCAGCAGTTTTGATTGGAGCGATATTGTAGTTCTCGACCAGGAAATTGAGTACATTCGGTGTGACGAATGCTGGCAATGTCGGGCCGAGTTTGATGTTCTTGATGCCGAGGTGAAGCAGGGTCAGCAGAATAGCGACGGCTTTTTGCTCGTACCAGGAAATGATCATGGACAGAGGCAGGTCGTTGACACCACACTCGAAGGCATCTGCCAGAGCAACGGCAACCTGAATCGCGCTGTAGGCATCGTTGCATTGACCAACGTCGAGAAGACGAGGGATGCCGCCGATATCACCGAAGTCCAGCTTGTTGAAGCGATACTTGCCACAGGCCAGAGTCATGATGACAGTGTCCTTGGGAGCCTGTACGGCGAAGTCAGTGTAGTAGTTACGACCCAGTTTGGCACCGTCGCAGCCGCCGACCAGGAAGAAGTGCTTGATATCACCGCTCTTGACTGCAGCAATGATTTTGTCAGCGACACCAAGAATGGCGTTGTGGCCAAAGCCGGTAAGAATCTCCTTGCCAGGGTTCTCTTCCAGATCACCACACTCTTTGGCTTTAGCGATAACTTCGGAGAAATCCCAATCTTCCATATGCTTGACGCCAGGCCATTGGACCAAGCCCCAGGTGAAGAGACGATCTGTGTAGCTTTCAGAAGGCTTCTGGATACAGTTGGTGTTGAAAATGATTGCTCCGGGGAATGCGGCAAACTCTTTGTGCTGGTCTTGCCAGGCACCGCCGTAATTAGCAACCAGATGGGAATACTTTTTCAGGCCTGGATAACCATGAGCTGGCAGCATCTCGCCATGGGTATAAATGTTGATGCCGGTACCTTCAGTCTGCTTGAGCAGCTCCTCGAGGAATTTGAGGTCATGACCGGAGACCAGAATTCCCTTGCCAGCCTTGGTGCCAAGCTGTACCGGAGTTGGGACCGGGTGGCCATAAGCTTCGACATGGGCCTGATTGAGCAGTTCCATAGTGACGTAGTTGATACGACCAGCTTCGAGGGCTATGCCAACATTAGCCGTCAGGTCGAGGCTGTCATCAAGTTGAGCGGCTAATGCTTTGTGGGTGAAAGCATAGACTTCGTCAGACTCCTTACCGAGGATGCGTGCATGGTCGGCATAAGCAGCGTAGCCTTTGATGCCGTAAGTGATGAGTTCGCGCACCGAGTGGATGTCTTCATCAACTTTGTAGTCCTTGACACCATGAAGCTCACCCAACTTGACTTGCTCTTCAAGATTGGCAGGTAAATCCCAGTCCTGAGCTGCTGCCGGAACATCGCCATCATAGTTGCCTGCGAGTTGCTTGGCTTTGCCGCGGAGCCGCACAGCTTCAACGACGAATTTGGCAACGGCTTCAGGATCGAAGTCAACATTGGTAACGGTCGTGAAGAGGCCATCGATCATGAAACGATCAATTTCCTGGTCTTTGACGCCATTTGCGCGAGCCTTGTCGGCCCAGAAAGCAATCCCTTTCATCGTGTAGACAAGCAGGTCCTGCAGGGCTGCTACATCAGGTTGTTTGCCACAGACACCAACAACGGTACAGCCGGTACCTTTGGACGCCTGCTCACACTGGTAACAAAACATGGACATGGTTTTTTCCTCCGTTAGGGTGGTTGAGCTAATGGTTTTGATGAAGTTGATTCAAAACATTTAGACTCTATCAGATTTTTGGATATTGTCTCTCTAAATTTAGTGCTATGATTTGCTATGCTTGACACGAAATCAGCAAGCTTGATGTGACAGTAACCTTTCGCATACTTCGCTGGATTTGACAGAGGTCAAGAAAAGGTAAATAAGTTGGAGTGACCCATGAACTACTGGCTAATGAAATCTGAACCTTCCTGCTTCTCTCTCGATGATTTGAAGCAGATGCCGAATATGACAGAGCATTGGGATGGGGTGCGTAATTATCAGGCCCGTAATCTTTTGCGCGACACCATCAAAGTTGGCGATGGTGTCCTCTTCTACCACAGCAACTGCCCAGAACCTTCAATTGTTGGCCTGGCCAGAGTCGTTCGAGAAGGCTACCCGGATCACACGGCGCTTGATCCCCGGGAGAAACATTTTGATCCGAAATCCACAGACGAGAAGCCGATCTGGTTCATGGTTGATGTTCAGTACCTGAGCCACCTCACGCATCCATTAAGCCGAGATGCTTTGCGCCAGCATCCTCTGCTTTCCGGAATGGGAGTATTGCGTAAGGGAAATCGCTTGTCGGTGCAACCTGTCACTGTCGAGGAATGGCAAGCCATTCTCGCCATCAATGAGATTGAAGATCCCTTGTAGTATGATGAAAAGTCTATGATAACTGGTCCTTGTTCTTTTATCTGTCGGGTCTGGTCGGAGTTGTTAATATGAAAAAATGGACAAAGATTCTCTCTGCTGTAGCAATGATTCTGGTTGCCCTGATCGTAACCTTGGTTGTGCTGGCCAAGGTGTTGATTACCCCGGAACGGGTCAAGGAAACGCTTCTGCCTCTCGCTGAGGAGAACCTTAATCGCAAGATTGATCTGGGGAATATCGAAGTCAGCCTTTTCTCTGGAATTGAAATCCATGGCTTGACCGTCTATGAGCAGGATGGCAAAGAAGTTTTTGTGTCAACTGACCTGGCCAGGCTCAAATATCAATTGTTACCACTATTGGCAATGAAAGTTGTTGTCGATGAGGTCCGACTTGATAAACCGAGTATCCGGGTCGTACGTTTCAAAGATGGACAGTTCAACTTCAGTGATCTCTTGACGACCTCCGATGATGGGTCGGGTCAAGTGAAGCCGTCGGCGAGCACAAAATCCTCGAATGAGCAGGGCAGTACACCTATCGGCCTTCTGGTCTCAAATTTTCTGCTGCAGGATGGGCAGTTAATCTTTCTAGACCATGTTCTTAATGACGAGGCGCCCTATCGTTATGAAATATCCTCTCTGCAGATAGCGGCGAAAGGTGTCTCTTTTGCAGGGGAGATACCCTTGTCGATACAGTGCCAACTCAATGGCAGTCAACTGGCACTTGATGGCCATGTCAGCCTTCAATCGCTGGGGGTGAATTTAAAAGTTGAGCTGCAGGATCTGGATGCTGTCGCCTTTAAACCGTACTTTCAGAATGCTCTGCCCGGGAAACTTGGTGGCTTGAAGGTTAACCTCGAGTCGACTGTTACCGGAACTCCTGATGAAATCGTGCTCAAAGGCAATCTTTCCTTTACCGAGCTTGACCTTCTTCTTGATGCAATGCCTGATGCGCCACTTGAAAATGCCCAATTGGAGATAGATTACGATTTGCTGTTCGTTCTGAATCAAGAGACGTTGCATCTCCGACAATTAGGGCTCGATTACAACGCTATCAAGGTCAACACGACAGGGAAGGTCAGTGACTTACTGAGTGACTTTAATCTTGATCTCACTGTTACGGTTCCAAAACTGCAAATTCGACAAGCAATCAGTGCTCTTCCTGCAGGCTTACTCGATGATGTCAGTTCACTGGATCCGGCCGGATCACTCTCGATTGAAGCAAAGCTGTCAGGTGGCGCGGACGATGCTTTAGCTTTGTTGAAGTCGGCTACTATCGATCTGGACAGTGTTCAGGCAACGGTTGCAGGGCAACGGCCTGCATTCTCAGGGCGCTTGCTTGTCACTGGAGACCAGATGTCATCCGAGAGCTTGCAGTTAAGGCTCGGTGATAATCATGCTGATATCAATCTCAAGGCAGACAACCTTTATTCCAAGCCGATTGCCATTATCGCTGATATCTCTGCAGAACGTTTTTTGTTGGAGCCGCTTTTGCTGGGGAATGCCGGGGCGGCGATTGTGACAGACCAGAACGAGGGTTATACAAAAGGAAAAGACTCAACAGGGGAGATAGGCCCTTTTGATATCCCCTTACACGCCAAGGGGACGATTACTGTTGCTGAGGCGGTATGGAAAGGCTTAGCGATTAAAAACTTTTTGGCCCGATATGAACTAAAGGAGAATATTCTCAACCTTAGCCGTATGGATGGACAGGTCGCTGGCGGGTCGTTCAGCAACAGCGCCCGTGTTGACCTGGGCAAAAAAGGTTTGGCATATTCTGCTAATCTGGGAATGAAAACCATACAGGTCGACCCGTTATTGACGGCATTTGCACCGAAGGCCGCTGGTAGCCTCCTGGGAGCCATGGATCTGACCTTTGCTCTTGATGGACGAGGAACTGAGTGGCAGACTCTCAGCCGTAATCTTTCCGGTGCCGGGAATCTGTTGGTTGCGGATGGACGTCTGGTCAGCCCGGGCCTGGTAAATGGCTTGAGTTCCTTTTTACAGCTCCCCGAACTGACTGATATCCAGTTTGATAACTTTAAGAGTCAGTTCAAAATTGTGGATGGTAAAGTCAGGATGGACAGTCAGTTACTCAGCAAGACGCTCAAACTTTTCCCGAAGGGGACGATCGGCCTGGATGGCTCTTTAAATTTGGGCCTTGATACGCGCCTGAGTCCTGAATTGTCTGCACGGCTGGATAAAAAAGGTGCTGTCTCCAGCTATCTTGCAGATAAGGATGGTTGGACCCAAATGCCGTTATTGGTCAAAGGAGATATTTCTTCACCAAGCTTCGGCCTGGATCCCAAAGGAGTGAAAAAACAAGCAGCAAAGGCATTGTCCAACGAATTAGGTCGTCAAATCGATAAACTTTTCAAACGATCCGAGCCAAGAGAACAACAGGAAGAAGAAACTGCTCCTGCAGAGGATCCGACGCGAAAGCTGTTGCAGGATTCGCTACAGAAGCTGTTCGATAATTGACCATTAAGCCTTGGACGACAAGGTTGTTTCCTACAGAGAGGATAAGTTCTTATGAGTGGTACCAAGTATTTCAGTGGCCTGGAAGTTATCATGGCGGCAAAAGAAGTTGAGAAGAATGGCCATCGTTTTTATTCTGTTATGGCTGAGCGTGCATCCACCCCTTTGTTGAAAGAACTCTTCACATGGCTGGCACAAGATGAAGTTGAACACCTCCGGCGCTTGAATCAGTTGGAGGCAAATTACCAGGAAGGTGTCTTTGCCGATTGTGAGGAAGAATTCCTGCCGTACCTGAGTCAGTTTAATTCTGCAAAGATTTTTCCTGACGCTGATCTTCTTGAATCAATCCTGAAGTCAGATTCAGCAGATATTCAAGCGCTGGATATGGCTATTGAGGCAGAAGAGAAGTTTGCAGAATATTTTCTTAAGGCCAGTACGCTTGCGCAAACTGAAGACGGGAAAGAGGCTTTTGGTTGGTTGGCCAGTGAAGAAGTCAGGCATGCGAAAATTCTGAAAGAACGTCGTGCCAACTATTCTGGGGATTGACTCTGAGAACTGCTCGGCAGTTGGTGCTCCGGCTATCCAGCATAAGTTAACACAGTGAAAGGCCTGCCACTTGCTGCGCAGGCCTTCAATTTACCTATCTTCTTACCCTAATCACGGGTTCTTCCGACGTAATAAAAACGCCGGTTCGTTTGAAAATAAATCATAATGATCAGGCTTATTATCGATAGGCATAACCTCCTTGTGAGGGGTTAACGTTACGAGCAACGTTGCTTCATAAAAAGTATACCCACTATTCGGTTTTTTACATCCCTTTGTACCTGTTTTTTATCAAATGTCAGTTTATTTGATATGTCATGTGTTGATTGATGCTGACTGTTACCAGCCTTCGTAATTTGCAAGCAGCTCACATACAACCTCGGTGCATTCATGATCGAGATCAAAAGTCAGCCCACAGAGTGATTTGTGACACTCAATTCGACCGGCCAATTCTTCTCCCCAGGCCGGGTCGTAAAAACTGACCATTGCCGCAAGGAATTGTTCTTCTCCTTCACTTTCATCCTCGAACGAGGCATCAACGACATTCTTCAGTGGCCGTAAATCCTCTTTTTGGGTT
The DNA here is from genome assembly GCA_030640215.1 of Desulfuromonadales bacterium. GTDB lineage: Bacteria > Desulfobacterota > Desulfuromonadia > Desulfuromonadales > BM103 > M0040. Next base: position 12,269 of record DAOWJU010000085.1, on the reverse strand, counting down.
GCGGTTTCCGGAGTCTTCGGTCCAAAAAAATGTGGCCCCAGAAAAATCACTCCTCGCTTCCAAGCTTGCAAAAAACGTGAATGTTTCTCAGCCGACTGCTGCAGTACATTCAGCACATTATCCTTGTGCATGGCATTGCCTCACCTGTTGTGGTGCAAGGTCCGTAACTGACGTCTTTTAAGTATTCTACCAAAGAAATGTCTCTTTGCCGGACTGCAACAATGCTGCACTAAAAAAAACAGGGCCCGGCAAAATATGCCAGGCCCTGTGGGGAATGTTAGCAGCCAGTTCATTGATTATCAGACAGGCTGCTAGGAGGCTGTTGGACTATCCATGACCCGGCTGCAAATACGGCTGTTTGGCCCATATTTCAGCTCCTTTTCGACCAATAGCTACGGCTATTACTCTCAAATGAGCCAAAACCTGGTCTCAAACTTCCGAATTTTCGCTTCGGCCCGTATAGCCCGACAGCCTCCTAGACGGCTGTTAATAGGTCACGGTAATCTCGATATTAAGCTCTTCAGCGACGAGGTTCAAACCCTCTCCGAAGGTTTTTGCCGAAGTAGACTCAGGGATTTGAATGTGGATATCCATCAGATAAAGCGCTGTGCCACTCTCCGGGGTCACCTTCACCGTTGATTTCAAATCGACAATATTGAATGAATTCTCTGAGAGAAACTGACTGATCTTGAAAACAATGCCCGCCTGGTCCATCCCTTCAACGTGCAAGGTACAAGTAGAAAACCCTTCCTGGTTTACCTGACGACGCTCTTTAATTGGACGGATGAAGGCAGAAATGTTTTTCTGCTGCTCCAGATTACGACATTTCTCAAGAAGAGTTGCTTCGATGTTGTCGTCGTTAGATGAGAATAGCAGGTTAATAGTGAATTCATCGGACAACATAGACATGGATGTATCTTCAAGATTACAGTCGTTTTCATACAAAACTTCTGTCACATCGGCAACGATGCCAGGCCTGTCTTTGCCAAAGGCGGTCATGATGTATCGATTCTGCATCTGTACCTCCATCTCTTGATCCGTTGATAGTTTATAAAACGCGCCATTTTCTCACGTCCTGAAGGTTTCTTCAATGGTTTCTCCGTCTGTCGTATGGTCTGCTGCTTATGTGCTTTCTCAGCTTTACATCAAATTCATACAATTTGTATTTCATTGAACATCAAGAACCATCCTTTGTGGTAGTCTCTATGCACATACACTTTATTTGAAAACTACTTTAATACGGGAGAGATGCTATGAACGATCAGAATGACAAAAGAGAAGAACAGGAAGAAGTCGGCCTTTATGAAAAATTGGCTTCTCGTACCGCGGATCTTTTGGAAGAAGGAAAAAAAACTTTCGATGAGGCACTCAAAAAAGCCAAAGAGGAGCTTTCTTCAGCAGGTGATTTCTCGCGAGAACAGGCAGATAAGCTAGGTGAATATGTTCGCCGAGATTTGAAAGAGAATGCCGACAAAGCTAAAGATGCAGTGATAAAAGCCGTAGAGCCACAACGCGTTGCCGTTGGTGTGCAGAGTGCTTTTACGCGAATCCTCACAAGCGCCGCTGAAACGCTTACGGAACTTGCAGAGAAGTCGGAAAAAGCTCTGGAGTTCAAAACTGGCGAAATTACCAGTCCTGGCACATTGACTTGCAAAGAGTGTGATGCTGAAATGCATATGACCAAAACAACCCGTATCCCTCCTTGTCCAAAGTGTCACAAAACGGTTTTCCGTAAATCATATTGATGCTTTTGTGCTTTTAAAGTGTTTATTGGTCTGGTCTCCTGAGTGTCTATAGTGTTGTATGAAGTAAGTAAGGAATGTAGTTAATGAAGATTGAATGGTATCCAGGGCATATGGCGAAAGCCAAACGGCAGATTGCCGAAGTGATGCCGAAAATCGATGTGGTCATCGAAGTTCTTGATGCACGTCTGCCGAACTCCAGTGCCAACCCGATGCTGGAAAAATTGCGTGGCAACAAACCCTGTATAAAAGTCCTGAATAAAAGTGATCTCGCCGATCCCGATGTGACTGACGCATGGGTTGAGTTTTTCGATCAAATGGAGGGTGTTAAAGCCATTCCTATTGAGGCCAATAAACGTTCAGCAGCTGGTCAGGTTCCCAAACTTTGTCGTCGCCTGGTGCCTCATCGCGGCGTGCCCGGAAAGACCTTAAGGGCAATGGTTGTTGGCATTCCCAATGTTGGCAAGTCAACTCTGATCAACACTCTTGCCGGTAAAAAAATGGCTCGGGTTGGCGATAAACCAGCGATCACGACCTGTCCTCAACAAATTGACCTGCGCAACGGTATTCACCTCGCCGATACGCCCGGCTTGCTCTGGCCTGATATCCGCAATCAGAACGGCGCATATCGATTAGCGGCCAGCGGTGCGATAGGTGAGGGCGGTATGGACTATGTGGAAGTCGCCCTTTTTGCCGCAGATTATCTTATGAGCCGTTACAGCAAGTCGCTTGCTGCCCGTTATAAACTCACTGAAATACCGGAAAGTGCCTCCTTGCTGATCGAGCAGATCGGCCGTAAACGCGGCTGTCTGATTGCCGGGGGTCATATTGATCTACAGCGCGCATCTGAACTGCTTTTGCGAGAGCTGAGATCCGGGCTGATCGGCCGGGTCAGTCTGGAAACACCAGGAGAAGATTTATAAGTAGAGGGTGGTTGTGACAGCTGAGGAACTTGAAAAAAGCATCAAATCAGGTCAAGCTCCAGTCCTTCTGGATGTCCGCAGTGGTTTTGAATTCAAGTCGGGCCATATTCGTGGAGCCATTCATGCGCCTTTAGTCAATGTCCTGAAAGCAACGCAAGCAGCTTCCAAAGACAAAGATGATCTGTTGATCCTCATTTGCGAACATGGGCCTCGCGCGCAGCTTGCCAAGGTCTTACTCAAATGGAAAGGTTATAAGAATCTCGAATTGCTTAATGGGCATATGGCTCATTGGCGTCAATCGGGAAGATCTGTCAAAAAAGGTCAATAGTAATCAGGTGACGCCACATGGAAACTCTGAGAATCTTTCCCTATAACTTTGCCTTATGAATCATCTTCACACCGAAAAAAGTCCATATCTTCTGCAACACATCGATAATCCCGTTGACTGGTATCCCTGGTCTGACTCAGCATTCGAACGTGCCAGGAATGAAAACAAGCTGATTTTCCTCTCTGTCGGCTACTCGACCTGTCACTGGTGCCATGTTATGGCCCACGAATGCTTCGAAGACACAGAGGTCGCCGAACTTCTTAATAAGAACTACATTTCCATAAAAGTTGATCGTGAAGAGCGTCCGGATATTGACCAGGTCTATATGGAGGTCTGTCAAAGGCTGACAAAAAGTGGCGGCTGGCCGCTGACCATCATTATGACTCCGGATGCACAGCCTTTCTATGCCGCAACCTATATTCCCAAGCATGGCCGACAAGGCCGTCATGGGATGATGGAGTTATTGCCGTGGGTAACGACCAAGTGGCTGGATGATCCAAATTTTCTCTGTAATGCGGCACAAGAGATAGTCGCTGAAATGCAAGCAGGTCGGAACCTTGATGTACGCAGCCCTGTTATTAGTAAACCTGCCCGCCTTAATTTGTGTGTAGAAGCCGAGCAGTCGCTGAAAAAGAGTTATGACAGACAGTATGGTGGTTTTGGCCAATCTCCAAAGTTTCCCCGTCCTCATGATCTATCCTTTCTCCTGCAACAATATAGAACTTCAGGCGACGAGCAATGCCTGTCGATGGTTGAGCAAACTTTACAGTCGATGCGTAATGGTGGGATTTACGATCAGCTTGGTTTCGGTTTTCATCGTTATGCTACCGATGAAAAGTGGCTCGTGCCGCACTTTGAAAAGATGCTCTACGATCAGGCGGGCCTGGTGCTTGTTTACCTTGAGGCTTGGCAGATCACTGGTACAGAGATTTATGCCAACACAGCACAAGAAATTCTTACCTACCTGTTGCGTGACATGATCTCCCCGGAAGGGGGCGTCTTCTCAGCCGAAGATGCAGACTCAGAAGGCGTTGAAGGCAAGTTCTATCTCTGGCAAGAATCGGAAGTTGCTGAACTTTTGAATGCTGACACCAAAGAGTTTTGCGAGGTTTACAATGTTCTCGTCGCTGGTAATTACCATGATGAAATGACCGGCAAAGTCACTGGTAACAATATTCTTAATTTGTCATCTGTTGCTCAGGAGGAGTCTGAAGAAACTATTCTGGATGAACGTTTTGCTGCCTTTCGAAAAACACTATTCGAAGCACGTAAGAAACGTGTCAGGCCGCATCTGGACGATAAAATCATTACTGCCTGGAACGGTATGGCGATTTCTGCCTTTGCAGAGGCGGGTAGATTGTTTGGCGACCAGGGGTACATTGAGAGAGCGCATAGAATCGCTGCTTTTGTCCTGACCGAGATGCGAAACAAGGATGGGCGTCTTTTTCGCCGCTATCGACAAGGAGAAGCAGCCGTCTCTGCTTATTCAGAAGACTATGCGTTCCTGGCTCGTGGCCTCCTTGACCTTTATGCTGCTGATTTTGATCCGCAACATTTGATGCAGGCCATTGAAATTGCAGAATTATTGCGACAGCTTTTCATGGAGCCTGAAAGTGGCCGGCTCTACGACACTCCACATGATGGCGAAAAACTACTGGTAAGGCCGTCAAGCACCTATGATGGCGCAACGCCTTCAGCTAGCTCGGTAGCCCTTGAGGTCTTTGTCCGGCTGTTTTTGCTGACGGGGGATGCATCCTGGCAGGTGTCAGCCGATCAACTACTTCAGTCTCTTTCGGCAGAAATATCCAGATACCCGGCCGGTTACACTCAATCGCTACAATCCGCTAATTGGCTTTTGCAGCCAACCCGTGAAGTCGTAATTGTCGGTAGCCGTGGTGAGACTGCAACAGAAGCAATGCTTTCTGTTGTCCGTAGTCACGGTCTGGCGCAGACGATCGTTCTTTTTAAGGAGGTGGGTGACCCTGAAAGAGTTGTCAGCCTGGTGCCGTTCCTGAAGCATATGACTCTCATAGATGAACGTGCCACCGCATATATCTGTCAGAATTTTACCTGCAGAGAGCCATTGACTGACGTGGATAGACTACAAGCTATATTAAGTTCATTGCCGGACTGAATCCGTGACTTGAATGAACTTACAGGGCAGACATGGTGTCATCATTCTATAGTTGTTATTTTCTTGATAAATCCCTTCTGATGATTTCCCCTCATCATTATTTTTCTGCCAAAACAGTTTAATCAAGAAAAGTGTTGGCTTGAAATAATTAAATACCTATAATCCTCAGGACAATGTCGTCTCAACTATCAAGATGAGTGGAGAAGGTTATGTTCAAGAATGGTAGACAGCTGGTCGTAGCAGGACTCTTAACGTTGTTCATGGTCACAATCAGCACTTTTGCTGCAGCGAAGGAATATGTGGAGGTAGATGCTGCGACTGTTAAAAAAATGATGGAAGCTGACAATGCACTGGTGGTTTTTCCGCTAAGTCCAATTGAGTTTGACAACCTTCATATTGAAGATTCTGTAAATATTCAGATGGAAGATTTGCAGGCAAGCTTACCGGAAGACAAGTCACGCAAGCTTGTATTCTATTGTCTTGGGTTAAAGTGCGTTGCTTCCTGGCGCGCAGCAGGGAAAGCTGTGGCTCTTGGTTACAAGAATGTCTACGCTTTTCGTGCTGGATTGCCCGGATGGACAGCTGCTGGTTATCCAACGGTTACGATTGAAAAACTTCCTGATGTTGATGTGAAGAAGATCTCTGTCTCGGCGTTGGCCAATAAATTAGCCAACGATCCTGTGGTCCTTGTCGATATTAATCTCACTGTTGATGCACGTAAATTTTACATAGATCATGCCAAGCGGATCCACATCCCGTTGGGTGAGCTACACCTGCGGGCATCTAAGCTGGATCCAGACAAGCAGATTATTGTCATGTGTCTTAAGGGGGAAAGGGCTCCTACCGCAGCACGCTACCTGATTGGCAAAGGGTTTAAAGACGTCGTCATTGTCGATGGTGGTTTACAACAATGGGTCTTAGATGGTCGTCCTGTCAAACAGGCTATATAAATCGTTCAAAGTACAAAACACTCTGCACAAAAAAAACACCCTGCGGAGGCCGCAGGGTGTTTTTACTAAGTCAGTGCAAATTTAACTTAAATTTTGTTTACATTTGACGACTGTGGACCTTTCTGGCCTTCAGTAACATCAAAGCTTACGCGATCACCTTCAGCGAGAGATTTAAAACCATCTCCCTGAATCTCTGAAAAGTGAACAAACACGTCTGGTCCATTGTCCTGCTCGATAAAACCAAAACCCTTTGCATCGTTAAACCATTTCACTGTGCCTTCTGCCATTTTTCCTCCAAATTCCCCGATGGGACTTATGTTGTGCAACTTCCGATCGCCCAAAAATAAGTAAAACGCACAGCCCTTTTGGATCTGTTTGTTCTGACCATTGCTGACACCGTGTCAAACTGATGGCGGCGAAAAATGCACAAAAAACGCGTAACCTCTCTATGTTACCAGTATTTATTCAGAAATCAAAATAATAACTTCAAGGCCATGCGATGTTGCTTGAGGCGAATTGAAATCTTTTGTCTTAAACACTTTTAAACTTCTGCATCAATGTCCGCCTCCACAACAAAACGTTTGATCTTGCGTGTCGTGGTTTTGGGAAACTCAATATCACGCAGGGTGAAGCGTTTAATCCTTTTGTAGTCAGCCAAATTCTTACCTCGCTCCAGAACCTCTTTGCGAATATGACTCTCGATTTCCCGTGGGCCAAAAGGAGCTGAACCAGTCTCTGCAGCATAAGCGTCAAGTGCGTCCTGATCCGGGTAGATCATGGCATAAACTTCCTCAGAGACATTATCAACTTTATGGCCGTAAACCATGATTTCTGCAATGAAAGGGCTGTTTGATACCTCGTTTTCCACTTCCTCCGGGTAAACGTTCTTGCCATTTGCCGTAACAATCAGATTCTTGACCCTCCCGCAGATTGCCAGATAGCCATCGGCTTCGACACGACCCAGGTCACCGGTATGATACCAGCCATCCGTAATTGCTTCGTTGGTGGCTTCCTGGTTGTTGTAGTAACCGAGCATTATATTTGGTCCCTTTGCCCAGATTTCACCAACGCCTTCACCGTTTGGCTCATGAATTTTGACCTCGATGCCCGGCATCGGCCTGCCAACGGTGCCCAGGCGTTTCACCTGGGGAGTCTCCACTGCAATGACCGGCGAGGTCTCTGTAATGCCGTAACCCTGGTAAACGTTGAGGCCAAGATCCGTGAGTTTTGATGCTATGACCGGATCGAGCGCTGCACCGCCACTAATGAATACAGGATTGCCACCAAACGCTGCTCGGACTTTCTTGGTGACAAATGATCGGGTTGGGGCAAAATTGTAAAGAACTTGCGATATCTTCTGGCTTTCAATCTTGCGTGACATGCGGTCGGCAAGTAAGCGGAAAACCGCCGGGACACCAAGCAGGAAGTTTGGTTTGACTTCGCCGAGGTTGTCACCCAATTTCCGCAAACTTTCAGCAAAGGAAACAGTCCCACCCACCGAGAGCGGCAGGATGATGCCAGCGACCAACTCGAAGACATGGTTGATAGGTAGAAAGGAGAGGGTGTGCATGCTGGCATCAAGTTCAAAAAGCTCCACCGCAGCACGGACATTGCTGGTGATGTTCGCATGACTCAGCATGGCCCCCTTGGCTCGGCCTGTTGTACCCGAGGTATAGAGAATGACTGCAGGGTCGTACGACTCACCTTGCAAGATTGGGGGTGGTGAAGCTTTTTGGAAATCGTCTAAGGACTCTACACTGAAGAGTGGCAGCTCCTTGTTGCGGGCGTGCAGCAGGCGTGAAAAGAAATTTTTCTTTTCCTCTCCTGGCTTGATTGCTTCTGGCACGATCAATCTTTGAAAACCTTCAGCCAAGCTTTCGAATTTCTCTTTGTCAGCATTGTTAATCTGGTATTGATGACTGAGTCGACGCCATTCACTAACCAGTGATGCCAAGGCATTTTCGGCCCGAGGTGAAAGTAAACCGTCCTTGGTAGGACCATGATTCAGCAGGACTATTTTCTCAAGGGAGGGCAAGCTCTCCGCGATATCAAGGATTGTTTCGAGAAAGTGTTGCTCAGTGAAGAGTACGCGGGCACCGCAATCAGCAAGAATGTGGCGAAGCTCTCCCTGTTTGAGGTCCTTGTCAATCGGCACGGCAATGGCGTTGCTTTTAAGGATTCCGAAGTAAGCCATCACCCAGACCGGGGAAGAGGGGGCCAAGAGGGCAACGCGTTCACCATCCCCAAGTCCCCATTCAGAGAGTCCAGCGGCAACATGGTTGGACGTTTGCCATATCAGATCGTAACTGTAATCATTCCAGCAACCCGCCATCTTGTAGCGTAGCGCCGTTTTCTGGGGCTGTTTCCGACAGCTTTCCTGCAGCATCTCGATAATTAATGACATTATGTATAGAGCTCCCTGGCTTATTACGGTGCTTTACGCCAGACCTTTACGACTTTGTCTGACCTGTTGAGGTATCTCTCTCTCTATTCGTTACATAAGATTCATCTTAATCAGGCCCATGCCTGCAAAGCAAGAACAAAGCCAGACCGCTCTGTTTGTGACTCTCATAAAATGGACCATCGTGAGGTTCCTGCTTTTTGCGCCTTTACAAACCCGCAAGATTCCGATATTTTTCATTGTTCTTCAAAATTATACCAGTTCGTTAAATTATCCGTAGGTCTAGACTGTCGGACAATCAATGAGGTGGCTGCTAGTCACCGATAAACCTTGGCTGCAAGGAATACATCTTTTACTCTATGAAACAGTCACAAATTCGCAACTTTTCCATTATTGCCCATATTGACCACGGTAAATCGACGCTGGCGGACCGTCTTCTTGAAGTCACCGGTACGCTTTCAGACCGTGATAAAACTGACCAGTTCCTCGATAAAATGGACCTCGAACGTGAGCGCGGTATCACCATCAAGGCTCAGGCCGTACGTCTGAATTATACCGCAGTCGACGGTCAGGAATACATTCTCAACCTGATTGACACACCGGGCCATGTCGACTTCACTTATGAAGTCAGCCGTTCTCTCTCTGCTTGTGAGGGAGCCTTGCTGGTCGTCGATGCCGCCCAGGGGGTCGAGGCACAGACGCTGGCTAATGTATATCTGGCGATCGACGAGGAACTGGAAGTTTTTCCGGTTTTGAACAAAATTGATCTGCCTAGCGCAGACCCTGAAAAGGTGCGCGCTGAGATTGAAGAGATTATCGGTCTTGACGCCAGTGATGCCGTGGCTGCCAGTGCCAAAGCGGGTATTGGCATTGATGAGATTCTTGAGGCCATCGTCAAGAAAATTCCGGCGCCTCAAGGTGATCCTGACGCGCCCCTTAAAGCTCTGATCTTCGATTCCTGGTACGACCCTTACCAGGGTGTTATTGTTCTCGTGCGGGTGGTTGACGGTTCTTTAAAAAAGGGTGACAAGATTCGCCTGATGGCCAGTCGCACAGAATATGAGGTCCTGAAAGTCGGTGTCTTTGCCCCACACACGTTGGCGGTGAATGAACTGACAGCAGGAGAGGTCGGCTTTATAACCGCCAGTATCAAGGTGATTCAGGATGCCAAGGTCGGCGACACCATTACTCATGTCCGCAGGCCTGCAGAACAAGCGCTGCCAGGCTTTAAAGAAGTCAAGCCGATGGTCTTCTCCGGTCTCTATCCGATCGACTCTGGTGATTATGAAGATTTGCGTGACGCCATGGAAAAACTGCGCCTCAATGACAGCTCATTCTCTTTTGAGCCGGAAAACTCGATGGCCCTTGGCTTCGGTTTTCGCTGCGGCTTCCTTGGCCTGCTACACATGGAGATCATCCAGGAGCGTCTGGAAAGGGAATTCGGTGTTGATCTGATTACGACCGCACCAACGGTTGTCTATCGTGTCACCACCCTAAAAGGCGAAGTGATCAATGTCGATAGCGCCAACAAACTCCCCGACGTCCAGAATATAGATCATATTGAGGAGCCATTCATCCTTTCTTCAGTGCACGTGCCCAACGAGTTTGTCGGTGCGGTGCTGGCTCTCTGCGAAGAGAAGCGTGGCGTACAGCGCGAGATCAAGTATCTCACTGCAAATCGTGTCATGGTTATTTACGAACTACCGCTCAACGAAATCGTCCTCGATTTCTTTGACCGTCTCAAGAGCCTGTCGCGTGGCTACGCTTCCCTCGATTATGAACATCTCGACTACCGCCCAAGCGAGCTGGTGCGCCTCAATATTCTCATCAACGGTGAACTTGTCGATGCACTCTCTTTGATTGTCCATCGCGACAAAGCTCAGTACCGTGGCCGTGACCTGGTCTCTAAGATGAAGGAATTTATTCCGCGTCAGCAATTTGAGGTGGCAATCCAGGCAGCAATCGGCAACAAGGTGATTGCTCGTGAAACAGTGAAAGCTTTACGTAAAGACGTTACGGCAAAGTGTTATGGCGGCGACATATCCCGTAAACGCAAGCTGCTTGAAAAGCAGAAGGAAGGCAAAAAACGCATGAAGCAGGTCGGCAATGTCGAGCTACCCCAGGAAGCCTTTCTCGCCATATTAAAAGTCAAGGAAAAGTAAATAATGAAGTTCTTCTCGAAAGACAAGGTTGCAGACCAGCAACCCAAGCCAAAAAAATCGCAGTTGCGTGATTGGAGCGAAGCATTGATTGTGGCGGCAATCCTGGCCTTGATCATCCGTACCTTTGTGATACAGGCATTTAAAATCCCATCCGGTTCAATGGAAGACACCTTGCTGATTGGGGATCATCTTCTGGTAAGCAAATTTATCTATGGCCTCCAGGTACCGTTCAGTGATGATCCGATCCTCTCAATACGTGATCCTGAGCGAGGTGACGTCATTGTTTTTGAATTTCCAGAAGATAAGGACAAGTCTTATTTCAATCGTCGTGATTTCATCAAAAGAGTGATTGGTGTTCCTGGTGATAAGATTCAGATTCGCAACAAGAACGTCTACGTCAATGGTGAGCGGTATTTGACCCCTGAGGCTGTCTACAAGGATGGCAATATGACCGCTGGCCCACGTGACAACATGCCCTTAATTACAGTGCCAGCGGACAATTATTTCGTTATGGGTGATAATCGAGACCGTTCCTACGATAGTCGCTTCTGGAGATTTGTTGACCGTTCAGCCATCAAAGGCAAGGCTTTCATTAAATACTGGTCTTGGAATAGTGAGAAGTTTATGCCGCGATGGAGTCGTATCGGGCGGATGATCGACTGATCAATGCGTAGCTGACTGACTGCGTGCTGCCTGTTTTTGTTTTTGTTGACTCGCTATTTTCTCCTTGCTATATTACTGAAAATTTGACGTAGAAACGTCTCCTTTTAAGCCGATCCAGAGAGGTCGGTAAGGGTGGCTCAAAATGACTTACATAAGTACCCAAAACAAGACCTGTGCCTTTTCGTAATCGACGGAAAGGTATTTTTTTGTCCTGAAGCTAAGTTCACTGGTTCAGACTAATCTACGGGAGGAAGAAAATGGCCAAGGTAGAAACTGTGATATTGGATAAAGCCGGTATAAACCGCGCTATCACCAGGATCGCTCATGAAATTCTGGAATACAATAAGGGTAGTGAGGACCTTGCTCTGATTGGTATTCGCACCGGCGGTGATCATCTGGCAAGTCTTCTGCAGACGCGCATCAATACGATAGAAGAGATTGAGGTACCCCTTGGCGCTGTTGACATCACCATGTATCGCGATGACCTGGCGGCACGCGGTAGCATGCCGATCGGCAAGACCGAAATCCCGTTCCCTCTGGATGGTAAGCATGTTGTCTTGGTTGATGATGTTCTTTACACCGGCCGCACCATTCGTTCGGCGATGGATGCTCTGATGGACTTTGGTCGTCCGAGCACGATTCAACTTGCTGTGCTGATCGATCGTGGCCACCGTGAACTGCCGATCCGCTCGGACTATGTGGGCCGTAACGTGCCAACAGCCCGTGAAGAGGACATTGTTGTTGTTTTCGATGAAAAACAGAATCCGGTTGAAGTCCGTTTAGTTAGGTCATAACTGTCAGGGAGGAAAGGCATGTCATTTACGCACAAACACATTCTCGGCATTGAACAACTGGCTAAAGAGGATATTCAGTTGATCCTTGACACAGCTGACGCTTTCAAGGAAGTCAACTCCAGAGAGATCAAGAAGGTGCCGACGCTGCGCGGCAAGACGGTTATTAATGCCT